>JAHIPR010000304.1 GCA_018903015.1 bacterium | reverse complement strand
GATTTAATAAAATTAGCTATGATTAAAATAGATGAATCCTTTAAAAAAGAGCGATTTAAAAGTAGATTACTACTCCAAATACACGATGAATTAATATTTGAGATTTACCAGCCAGAGTTAGAAAAAGTCAAGTCCATTATCAAAGAGATTATGGAACATAGTTTAGAACTTTCTGTTCCTATAAAAGTAAATTTGAAGACGGGTAATAATTGGGCAAATTTAAACTAGCGTAGAGCGGGTAGCGTATAGCGTAGAGAATAACTCGTATCTCGTGCAAACTAGCGTATAGCGTTTAGCGTAGAGCGTATAGTTAGAAAAGAGGGAATCAGATTAGAATTGACCGGGTAAATTGCAGATTATTAAATTAAATTTAATTGGTAAATTGGTCAATAGGTCAATTAGTAAATTATAAACACTTGTATTTTGCTAATCCAAAACTATACGCTAAACGCTGTACGCTATACGCTAAGCTTATATACTAACGACTATTCACTATTCACTAATTATGGAGGAATCATGGTATTAATTGTTGGTCTTACTGGCGGAATTGTAGGCGGTAAAAGTACAGTAGCATCAATGTTTAGAGATTTAGGAGCTAAGATTATTGATGCTGATATACTTGGCCATAGCGTAATTTTACCATACAAACCTGCCGGGAAGAAAATAGTTAAATTATTTGGGGAAGATATTTTGAGAAATGACCTGACTATTGATAGAGAAAAATTGGGTAAAATAGTTTTTACAGATCAGGCTCTCTTAAAAAAATTAAATGAAATTACTCATCCTGAAATAATAAAGTTGATTAAAAAAGAGATAAATATGGCAAGAAATAAAACTCATAACCAGGAAAAAATATTAGTTATAGATGCTGCCTTAATCTATGAAGCTAAGATAGATAGATTAATGGATAAGATAATAGTTGTATATATAGATGAAGATGAGCAGATAAAGAGATTAATTAAAAGAAACAATTTATCCAAAGATGAAGCCTCACAGAGGGTAAAATCGCAAATACCAATGAAAGAAAAAATTAGAATGGCTGACTATGTGATAGATAATAATGATACGTTAGATAAAACGAAGGAACAAGTAGAAAAGATTTGGCAGAGTCTCGTATCTCGTTATTAGCGGATAGCGTTTAGCGTAGAGCGTAGAGTTAAGAAAGAAGAAGACAAAATGCAAAGACCAGAATAAAATTGTATTTCGTATATAGTATACCGAAAAGAAATAAAAAATAAATTAATTCAGTTTCCATTGCGAGAAAAAGCGAAACAATCTCGAAAGCGGGAATCCAGGGGTGAAAAATAAGAAAAGTAAGATGGATTCCCATTTCCATGGGAATGACATAAAGAGATAAGAAATGACATTAAAAATTTATTAAAAGAAATAGGTAGCATATTATATAAAATGATTTAACCTATACGCTAAACGCTGTACGCTATACGCTAAAAAAAAGGGGTGATTATTTTGAGTCTTGCTGAAATTATTAAAGTAGCTCGAGGAGAGGAAAAAGCAGACCTATTATTAAAAAATGGGAAGATAATTAATGTTTTTTCCGGAGAAATATATACTTCCGATGTTGCAATTTATAAAGATATGATTGTAGGGTTGGGGGAAGGATATGACGCTGATAAGGAAATAGATATTTCTAATTGTTATCTATCTCCTGGATTTATAGATGGCCACATTCACTTAGAAAGTTCTATGGTTAAAATTTCAGAATTTGCTAAGACTGTAGTGCCAAAGGGGACAACTTCAGTGATTATTGATCCTCACGAAATTGCCAATGTATTGGGTTTAGAAGGTATCAGATATATGTTGGAATCCAGCAAATATAACCCCTTAAATATTTTTATGATGCTTCCTTCTTGTGTTCCTGCTTCATCTTTAGGAACTTCCGGAGCAAACCTTAGTGTAAATGATTTATTTCCCCTTTTAGACGAAAAATGGGTTTTAGGGTTGGGAGAGATGATGAATTTTCCGGGAGTTCTAAATCAAATTCCTGAAGTTTTAGATAAAATAGTAGTATTTTCAAAAAAATGCATTGACGGTCATGCTCCCAATTTATCGGCAAGGATCTTTGTGCCTATATTTCTGCTCAAATCAGATCTGACCATGAATGTACTACAGTAGAAGAGGCTAAAGAAAGATTGAGATTAGGTATGTATATTATATTGAGAGAAGGGTCAGTTACTCGAAATTTAATCGACCTTTTACCACTTATAAATCCTGATAATTCCCGGAGATGTTTCTTTTGTTGCGATGACCGTCACCCCAAAGATTTAATTGAAGAGGGGCATATTAACTAT
>JAHIPR010000303.1 GCA_018903015.1 bacterium | reverse complement strand
TGTTATACTACATCTCTTATAAAAAACCCTCTTTTTTTAAAAAATTTTTTCAATTTTTTTCCTTTAAATCATTTCGTTTAATAAATCGACATAATCTACAAGTAGTCGGGTGATTAAGAATTTTTCTTTTACTGTCTCTTTGCCTTTTTTACCGATTCTTTCTGCTTCCGATGGATTTTCTAAAAGGTAGATAATTCTTTCTGCAAAGCCATCATAATCTAGCGGGTCAACCAGATAACCATTTTTACCGTCTGTAATCTGTAATGGTATGCCTCCTACATTAGAAGCGACCACCGGGGTTTCTTTCCACAGGGCTTCAGAAACAGTTAAACCAAATCCTTCTTTTATTGATTTTTGAATGATAACATTGGAAATGCGCTGGAGTACATTAACTAGAATGTCATTTTCCACATTTAATATAATAATGTCTTTTTTGTCAATCATGTTTTGAGCTGCTTTCGTTATCTGCTGGTATACTTTTATCCCTTCCGGGTCGTCGACAGCCATACTACCACATAAAACCAAACGACAATCAATATGAGATCTTACTTTTTTAAAGACCTTAATAACCCCTAATGGATCCTTTAAATAGTCAAAACGAGATATCTGGGTCATAATGGGTTTATCATCAAGTATTTTATATTTTTTACGATACTTGGTAATATCTTGTTGTGATAACTCTTTATTTTTAGGTGATAGTGGATTGATTGCCGGAGATATTACTTTTTGAGGAACAGGTAGTTTTTCAGATTTATATTTATCGCTGGAAACAATAATTTTATCATAGCGAAGAATAAAGTTCTCAAGATAATGCCATAATTCAGGATGAGGATTAGATAAATCAATATGACAGCGCCAAATCCAGGGTTGCTTCTTTTTGTAATACTTAATTAAGGGCAAAGGTTGAGGGTCATGAATAACTACGGCATCATGATTATTAATATGAGTAAAGACAGAAAATTCTTGATTAACCTTAAGATACAGTTTTTTCTTAATTTTTGTGAGGTTTATTGAGCTTCCCTGTAAAGCATTGTGAAACTTTTTGGTAATTGTAAAGAAATCGGGGTTCCCATGGAGTATTCTCCATCCGGCGTAAATGCCAAGCTCGTTCATGAGGATAATCAGAGATTCTAATATTTCTGCTACCCCCCCTCCCTGAGCAGTAGAATTAATATTTAGGATTGCCTTTGAAGTAAGCCTTCTTGCTTTTTTGAATAAATCAAAAAATAATTTATCACCAATAATTTCTCTATAATCATCGATATCATTCATAATATCTTCCCCTTTCTTTTATTTTCATCAGTCATCAACTGTATTTACATTACTTGGATTTAAGATATCCTTCGGAGCAATTTTTGTCTAATATACTTATTATATCAAGGGCGTCAAGGGTGTAAAAAGAAAGCATTACTAATATATTATATTTATTCTTCTAACTACCCACTAAAGCATACACTTACAATAAAAAAGTTTTTTAATTTTTTCTCTTGACATATCTTGGCGTTATTAATATGATTTTAACAGTTACAACAATAATTGACAAATATAAAAATATGTGGGATATCTAATGAAACAAAATAATTTTAAAGCCATCCTTTTTCGGATGGATTGGGAAAAAGAAAATGCATTACGCGATAAGCAAATAATTGAATTTATTAAAAAATTAGGTAGACCGGATTTGAAAATTGGGTCGCTATTACCTGAAAAAAAACCTGTATCCACCACTTCAGAAATAAACCCCTTTATTCAAGCTGTACATAAAATTGGGGTTTCTCCTGTAGAAACCATGGCCTTGTTTAGAGAACCAAAAGATATAGAGTCAGCTCGAGATAGTGGTTTTGCCCTTATTGTAGGGTGGGAAACAACAAAAGAAGGAGAAGAAGGGGAGCTTTTCTTTAAAAAAGGTGCTGATATTGTAATTCAGAGATTAAGCGATTTAAGTGCAAAATGGATTGATTGGTGGTTTAATCGCTGCCCTCCTCATCTTCTCGAATCAGTAAAAACCTTTTCTGGTGAAAATGAAAAG
>JAHIPR010000302.1 GCA_018903015.1 bacterium | reverse complement strand
GAACTTATTTTCCAAGTGTTTTTAATTCCTGCAATTCCTGGGGCAGCAGAATAAGCGGAAATGGCAAATATTGGTATTTTTTCATCTGCAAGTACTTTAGAAACTTTTGCCAGGAAACCAACTAGCCCAAACGGCAAAATCATATCAAAGGTTAATATTTTCCTTAAATCTTTTTTTATCTATTTTTAAAAAGTTCATTAAAAAACACCAGAACCTCATCTAGATCAAACTTCTCATCCTTTCGAATCATTAAAACAAGATTTGCATTTATTGATCTTTTTAATTCTTTAATCACCTGCTCCGACAAACCTAAATTATGCGAATAATCTCTTTCGTATCCATCAAGACACAACTTTTTATCAACCATCTTCAAGAAATCTGACCGATTAAAATCAAACCCGTTTCTGATAAAATGCCCTAAATCATAATAATCCCGAATTACCGGCATAAGCCTTGAAATTGCGGCTTTTAATTTTTCCGCAACGCTTTCTTCCAACGATAACGCCAAGACTTTTCCCTGCTCAATCAAATCTTCCCCCGTAAATGGATCCTGAAAAAAATGTTTTATGGCTACTCGCTCAGGTTCAAGAAACGGAGGCTGTCTTAAAGAAATCTCGAGTTTAATATTTTCCTTTTTGTCTGACAAAACAGATTGATACTGAATATTAAAAAGGTACTGTGTTGAGTTATTAAATCCCTTTCCTTGGGGATTATTACTGGTGAGTTCCAACATATCCAAAAATGCTGGTATTTTTTCACGTATAGGCATTATGGCTTTTGATCGTTTCCCGCGCGTCGATAGATCAGCGTCTCTTCGATATGCAAAATCAAGATCCTCGCTCAACCTGTGATAATCCAAATACACTTTGTTTAAAAGCGTTCCACCTTTAAACACGATATCAGTACTTAAATATTTATTGACTCCATTAAGAATTCTGGTTAAATGAAAATCTTTTTCTATTACAGAAGCAACAAATCCCTGCTTATCCGAAAGATAATAAATAACGTCCTTCAGTATTTTTTTATCCATTCAAGATAACCTTCCAATCTTGATTAACAGTACCTTTTCTTGATTTAATAAAAGGATTAAATGGAGCATACGAATTCTTACTACCTATAGATGATTTTAGTCGGCTCAGCTCCTCAAAAGAAACACCTGCACGCTCAAGCATAACCCCCGCGCGTTTACGGACGGCAATAACCGGAAATTTAATCAAATAGTGCATAAATTTCTTCACATCGATCTTTTTGATTTGTTCGTTAATTACCTCTTGTACGTTTCCCCACGAACCAATAGGATTGGAAATAAAATCGACAAGTGAGCGCTCTTTATCACTAATTGAAACATATTCCTCATCTATCTTTATTTTTTTTATCCCGTACATTTTCTTAGAAGATATTTTCATAGCCCGAAAACTTATTTTTCCAATCTTACGCATTCGATTTTTTTCTATATTCAAAACAGTAACTTTCTGAGGAATCTGTTCTGTAAAACCCCAATAGTTATACATTGAGCTATAACCGACATAATACGGAATCTCGCCCATCCATAAAGAAGCAACAACAAATTCATGCGGCATCCAACTTTGATTTGGCGCTTTTAATGGCACAACAAGATATTTCCCTTTTTTTAACTGAATAAGACGGTTTCTTTTGGCAAGATTATCAAGTAAACTAGTGGCCTTTCGATAATTACCTAATACCTTTACCGCGTACTCGGTTGTAATAACTTTCTGCTTCTCGAACTCTGAACGAGAGAGTAAATAAACAGCATCTTTTGATAGCTCTGAATACTTATTTTCTTTCATTGTCTTATTATTCCTTATTTCTATTTCAAAGAGAATTAATGAATACAATGACAATATACTACAATACCTCTGCTCTGTCAAATAAATATAGATTATTGTATGCGAATTAATAAACTAAAAAGAGTCTCTGATATTATCAAAGACCCTCATCTCAACAACACATCAAAGCCCTTTAAGCTTTTCTTCGGTTCTTGCTAAATTTTTTTCTTTAGTATAATTTTATGTCAAATACGAAACCCTATTATTCCTAATCCAACAGTTTGAGTGGATGTATCTCTTTATATTTATCCGGGTTTTTTTCAACGAAGTCCCAAATATCATCGGGGGTTGCCATGCCTACCTCAACACCAAAATCCTTACCAACCTTCGCAAAAGCATCAGCCACAACCCATGAGCATATTGGATATTTATTACCAGGAATCAATCGTCTGAAAAGATATACTTCCGAAAATTGCCAGCCCAATAGCCAACCTAATACCCTGCCTATTGCCCAGTCTTTTAAATGAGCGAAAATCATACATTTGCCATATTTTTTACCTACATGTTTTTCGGCTTCAGCAACGATATCTTTGACTTGTTCTGCTGTGAGATTGGTAGCGCGATAGACGGCTACACAATCTTTCTTGGGTGGGCCATATTGAGAGCAAAGTGCATGGCGCACAACCTTGCTCAGCGCCTCTACTACTATGGCAGTTTTAATATCACCTCTTTGAACAACCATGCCAACGTGATTGACCTTGGTTGGTTTTTCGCCTTTAGATTGAGTGAAAAAGCGAATTGCCCTACTAATAAAGCTACAGCCTCGTGTAAGAAAGATATCTCCCGGTTCAAGTAAAGTACTCATAAAATCACCTCAATTCTATTGATACTCTACATTATTTTACTCGAGAATTGGTTTAGATTTCACAAATTTGCATTTCTACGTTTTAGATTTTGTGAACTTGTGAAGCCTGACCCTGGTTCTTCCACAACTGTTCTAGCTACAGCTTGTTTCATTTCCTCATCATGACCATGAACTATAAATATTTTGTTAGAAAATTTTATTCTATCTTTCTTTATTTCATTGCTTGCATTTTTTGTTAAATTTTCTAATGTTATGTCTTCTTCTATAGTTTTAAAAAGATTCAACATTTTGCTTTGACCTTTAGTCCAACTTTCAGCATAGATACTTTCATCCATGCCACCAAAAGAAACACCAGGATGGAATCTAATTGATTTTAAATCCTTTAGATAAATACTGGAATCTCCAAATATTTTTCTTATTCTCATTTCTGTTGTTCTTTTGAGATAATCTAACTTTTCTTCACTTCGATGGGGAAGATTTTTAGTCTTATCGATTAAATCTTGAATTAGTTCCATCGCATCCATTTTAATTCCTCCTGTAAAATAAAATCTATGATAAAAACGGGGATTATCCACTTCCCCTGCTAATATTTTGTTAAATATTAAAAAGTTAAACTTCGCTACCAAGCATGTCTATAATTTTCAAAGCAATTTTTACTTTATCTAGATAGGAAGATTCGGTATTTCACAAATTCATTTTCCACGTTTTTAATTTTGTGAACTCGTAAAGCCTACCCCGTTTCTCCGAAGAAGATCTTCCTTATTTTATGTTATATTTTGTTAAAAAATCTTGGCCTCTATAATAATCTCTAAAACTTTCATAATATTTAATTTTATTTTTTTCAGTTTTATGTTTAACTGAGCTTAGAAAAGGTCTGAGAAAATTCATATTCTTTCTAAATTTAATTACACCACTTTTTCTTTTAACCCTTCTAAAACATACGGGATTTATTATTGAAACATTTTTCAAGCTACTACTTGCCTGATGCAACAGCCACATACTATAAAAATCTGTAGGAGGGAGTCCATATCCCCATATTACTAATTCATCTGCTGAGTAAACCTCTTTTTTTGCAAAATTCCATATTTTTTTTATAAATGGAAATTCATTATACTTTTTATTCAAGACAGGTGGAATTATTAAGAACTTGCTTTCTGTGCTACACTCAGTACAGCTATGTTGGTTGGTCAAATTATCAACTGGAAATACTTCGTTATACAATCCACAATCTTCATTAGGACAATACGCCCAGTCTATTGAACCATGAAGTTTTAAATAATATCCCGTTGTTTGGTAATCTACGTAAGGACTAAGACCCATACCTGCCCATGTTTGCCTTCTATTTCCAGTCAATTTCATAAACATGTTTTCGTATTGTTTTTTTTCATTTACTAACGCATGCTCAATACATTTTTTTCTTCCAAGGATATCGTCTAATAACAAATCCCAATTAAAAGTTATTATAGAATCTTCATCTTCTAAGTGCTTAATAAAAAGAAAATATTCAGAATTTTCATTATAGGGTTTAGCGGAAAGCTTATTAATTGTACTCCTAATTACTTCTATAATCTTTCCTCTTATTATTTTTAATTCAAGAATGCTATTTTTTTCAATATCAATTTCCAAGTTCGTCAATATTTCTTCAATGTTAATTTCTTCTTTTAAAATATTCCTATTAAAAATATTTTTAACATATTTGTTTACATCATCATATTCATTTTTTATCTTTCCATCATCATCTGAAATTATTCTAAGATCTTTTGCTCTTTTAAAAAACCCGTTAATTAAGGGGAAATCACCGTTAGTATGGCCATATGAAGCTCCTGCTCCAATTATAAATACCTTTCCCATTTTATCACCTCTCTTTTAAAATAATAATTTCAATTATTCGCACTTATTTAATTAGGGGCACCTTGGGTTCAAGCCTCACAACTTCACAATTTTCTTATTCTATTTTCGTTTTGTATTTTGTAAATTTGTGTAATCTGACTCTGATTGCATTTTTTAATAAATATGATTTAAGAATTATTCATCTCTCTTTTCAACCCCCCGCCAGGTTTCGAATACCGATAAATTATATTTATTAGGTTTTTCTTCTGGTGTGTAAACAATCACATAATTTATATTTTTCCACCCGATAAAACCATTTCCTTCTCTACATTCATAATAATTTTTTATCCAAGTTCCTGTATTCAGATAAAGGCATTCACGTATTTTTCCATTATCCTGCTGGTCGAAAAAAAGGGGTTGCTGTGAGGGGAAATGGGTATGCCCCATAACGACATATTGAATGTTCTCGCTCAGACTACGGAAAAGTTTAATCGCACCATCACTATCATTGTGTCCGCTTAGCTTACTCATAATGTATTCTATAATCCCTGATAGTTTTTCGAAAGAAAATATTTTAAATTTCTCTAAACAAAAAACACAAGCTTGAATCATATCTGCTGTATCAAAGGGCTGATACCATTTGTCATGATGTTTGTACCAATTTTTTACAAATTTCAAATCATTAAATTCAACCATCACTTCATCTATGGTATCTTCAATGATTTCTTTTAATGCTATATTTTCATTTATTTGAAAAAGAAGCCATTTTAAAGTGGCATAAAAAGGTCGAATATTTCCTATTTCTCGAAAATTATATTTTAATCGGATTATATTTTCACTACTTAGTGTATTTTTTAACTCAATATTTTTTATTAATTTATAAGGAATCTTAGTTAAAATTTCTGTTGTAATAGGGTCACCAATGGGGACTAACCTATAATCTGAATCGGTATATGAAGGTCCTCCCTCATAATTGAATTTGTCAAATATATGTCCATGCGTGGCATATACTCCATGTCCGCTGTTAGAAAAGTAATGCTTAAAATTTTCAGCATTATTAGCACTTAAACCTAAAAGTTCTATTACTTTTTCTTTTAATTCGCCTATCATCCAACATAGCCTGTCGTGGTTCCCAGGTATATAAATAGTTTCAACATGATTGTCTTTAAATGTATTTTCCAGATTTTGTTTTGAGAATAAATTGAAGGTATCTTTGTTTTTTTCAGCAATTTTATCTAATATGATTTTTGCTCTTTTTTTCATGTTTTCAGTATTATTTCCCCAGGGCATATCTTCTTCTTTTTCATGAAACCATTCTTCAGTTCTAAGAAGATCAAATATGTCACCTAAAAATACTATCTTTAATTCTTTTTCTTTATTCTTGGTTTTTTCTGAATGCGTTTTAATATTTGATAAAAATAATTTAAAAGCAGATGTAGGAACGTTTTGTTTTCCGGCAGTTTCATCTACAAAGTGTAAATCACTAATAAAAACTATCATATTATTTATCCCATTTTTATTTTAATATCCATTATAATTAATTCGACAAAGTTTTGGAAAATCCTTCTTTTTTAAAGAAAAAGTTATTAGCTATTGGTTTTTCATTTATAGAAAAAGTATTACGAGATTGCCACGGATGATATTCAATATTAATTGAATATCATCCTCGCAATGACAATATTTCGCAATGACAATATTCCCCCTATATTTTTAAATAAATTTATATTAAAATGTATTAAATAAAAAGGATTTTTTGATTTAGATGGCGAATTATGATTATATGGGGCAATAGTAGATTTATAAAATAAAGGAAGACACACTTTACTTTTTTCTTAGTATTGAATACAGAATATAAAAAAAGAATATTTACTTTCGTTTTTAGTGAATTTAGTAGAAATTGGAGGAGAAAAAATGTCTAAAAATATTTTTAAAATTATATTGCTTTTTATTTTATTATTTTGTCTGTCGAATTCTGCCTTCTTTGTCTATGCGGATACCATAAGCAAGAGAAAAATAGAAAATACTGCTATTGATCTAACCTATGCTGATATGGAAGCTCAATTTGCAAATAATGTATTTATCACTAAAGATGACGAATTTAAGGTAATTGTAGAAAAGGATTTAGAATTAGAAGATTTGTTGGCTAAATGTAAAAAGAAGGGATTGAAAATTGGCCTGGCTTTAGGGGGCGGCTCGGCACGAGGATTAGCCCACGTAGGTGTTATTCTAGCACTTGAAGCCTATAATATTCCTATCGATATAATCGCCGGCACCAGTATTGGTTCGGTCATTGGAGGTCTCTATGCCAGCGGAGCAACTATTAGACAACTGGAAGAAGTGGCACTTTCCATTAAAAAGAGCAAGACCCTTTTTCTAATAGACCCTGTCTTTCCCCACTCTGGGTTAATCAGTGGTGATCGTATAGAAAAAATGCTCAATCAGTTTGCCATAAAAGATAAAACCTTTGATGATCTTAGTATTCCCTTTGCTGCGGTAGCTACTGAAATTGAAAATGGAGCAGAAGTAATTATTAATCAAGGAAAAGTAATCGACGCTGTAAGGGCAAGCATTTCCATTCCCGGTATATTTACACCGGTAAAGTATCAGGATTATTATCTGGTAGATGGGGGAGTAGTCAATCCGGTCCCGGTGGATGTAGTCCAGATGATGGGAGCTGATATTATCATTGCCGTCAGTCTAGCTAAAATAAATCCTTACACTGCTGTCTTGATGATTGATAAAGAGACTGGCCATTTAAAAGAGGTAGAAAATTTAGAGGATTTAAGAATAAATAAAGAGGAAAGCCCAAAATTTAGGGATACAGAAAAAATTACTCCTTTAGTTGATGAAGAAAAAGGGTTTTTGAAACAAACAATAGAGCAGGTTAAATCAAAATTTGAAGGTCCTAATATTTTTGAAATAATCAGCCAATCCACCGATATTATGGAATCAAAGATTACCGACCAAAGCCTGGAAGGGGCAGATATAGTCATCGTCCCCTTTGGAATTAAAGAAATAAATCTTTTTGATTTTGATAAGGCAGAAATGCTCATTAAAGGTGGTATTATGGCTGGCCTGATTAATATACCTGGGATTAAAAGAGTAATTAAAGAAAAACTACGGAAACAATGGATATTATGGTAACAGCTAAAAAAGATAATGATTTTCCTTTATGTATAGGAATATTCTTTTTTTCTGGTTCAGTCTTGCTTTTTGAACTCTCTCTTATGCGAGTATTTTCTATTCTCCAATGGAATTATCTGTCTTTCATGATTATTAGTATCGCCTTTTTAGGATATGGAGCGAGCGGAACTTTTTTATCGGTCTTTACGCCGATTCTGAAAAGGGCTGAAGGTAAAAATTTATATAAATATCTCCTCTTCTTTTCCCTACTATTCTCTTTGGGTTCTTTATTCTCTCTATTTATCATCTCCAAAATCCCCTTTGACCTTTACCGGATAACTACAGATAGATATCAATTACTGTACTTAGTGATTTATTATTTAGCCATTGCTACACCCTTTTTCTTTGCCGGACTCTGTATCTCTTTAGCCATATCTAAACTACCCGAAAAAATAAATAAAATATATTTCTGTGATTTGGGAGGAGCATCTATCGGCTGTATCTCTTTTTTAGTTCTGGCTAATTACATAAGTTTGAACCATTTATTAATCATCCCTCCCCTGTTCTCTTTTTTAGCTTCTTTTTTATTTTCCTTAAAACTGAAAGATAAAAGATCAATAATTTATATTGTGGGGATATTGGTTTTTATTATTTTATTTAGCGGAGCAGAGAGTTTTTATTCTTTCCCGATAAATCCTTATAAAAGTTTATTCACTTTATTGCTTTACCCTAATTCCCGAATAATTGATAGCCAGGAGAATAGTGTCGCCAGATTGGAGGTGGTAGAAAGTGAGGGAGTAAAATACGCGCCGGGGTTAAGTTTGAATTTCCCGGGGGAAATTCCTGAACAATTAGGTCTGGTCACTGATGGTGATGGATTGAGTGCGATTACCAGATTGGAGGGGGAGGATGATTTAAAGGCATCGGTAAAAATAGAGTTTTCAGATTATATCTCTTCTGCCTTAGGATTTCATCTTGTAAGGGATATAGATAATCAGGGAAAGATATTAATCATCGGACCTGGTGGAGGATTAGATATCTTGGGAGGAATTTATAACGGCGCGGAAGAGATCTGGGGAATTGAGATGAACCCCGATATCAAGATTTTACTTCAAAATAATTATAGCGATTACTCGGGAAATATTTATAACCGTGAGGGAATTAAAATTTCAACCGGTGAAGGGAGGAGTGTATTAAAAGGATTAGAGCAAAAGTTTGACTTGATTCAAATTTCTTTAATTGGCTCATCCAATACTGCTTCCGGAGGATTTTACAGCACATCTGAAAATTATCTTTATACAGTAGAGGGGTTTATGGACTTTTGGCAGCATCTTTCTGAAGGAGGAAAATTGAGTATCACTCGCTGGCTAAAATTCCCTCCTCGAGAGGTTGTGCGTCTTTGCAGCATCAGTTTAGAAGCCCTCAGTCGAATGGGGATAGAAAAACCGGAAAATCATCTGGCTGTAATCCGTAGTTGGGTTACTTCTACCCTTATCTTAAGTAAAAAAGAAATAGGAGAGGAAGAAATAAGAATAATTAAAGATTTTTGTGATAAAAGGAACTTTGATACAGTCTATTTCCCAGGTATTAAGGAGGAAGATGCTAATATAAATCATATCCTGGAGCAGAGTTATTATTATCAGGAGATAGGCCAATTGATAAATAGTTTTAAGGGAGATGAGTTAAAGGATTTTTATGATAGTTATTTCTTTAATGTTTCGGCAGTCACCGATAATCAACCTTACTTCTTTTATACTTTAAAATGGCAAAATATCCCTAAGATAGTCAAAAGTACGGGCAATTGGCAGTCTTTAATAGAATGGGGAAATTTAATTATCTTTGCCACTTTCCTTCAGGGAATCATATTTAGTATCATTTTCATATTTTTACCTTTAATTTTAAAGGGACTCCCTATAAGTAAAAGAAAGGTAAAAATTCCTTTTTTGCTTTATTTTGCCTCTTTAGGTTTAGGGTATATGCTTTTAGAAATCTCTTTTATCCAAAAATTTATTCTCTATCTGACTAATCCTGCTTATTCTACCTCTATTATCATCTTCTCCTTTCTATTCTTCTCCGGCTTGGGAAGTTTTTATTCTAAAAAAATGGAGAAAAATTATATTGGAAGTTTAAAAATTATTATACTTACCCTGTGTGTAATCTTATTACTATACCAAATTATCTTACCTCATATTTTTAATACTACTTTGAAATATAGTTTGTTAGTGAGAATATTAATTACTATAGGGCTAATTTTTCCTTTAGGATTTTTAATGGGGATGCCCTTCCCCTTAGGGATAAGACTGGTCAGTTCGATAAACCAAGGGAAAGAAAAAGAGCTTATCCCCTGGTTATGGGCAACTAACAGTTTCTGTTCTATTATCGCCTCTGTCTCCGCAGTGATAATCGCCCTCTTCTTTGGGTTTAGAGTAGTGGCTACATTAGCCGCTCTGGTATATCTTTTTGGATTTCTCAGTATAAATTATTCTAGAAAAATGACATTTTAGGTGGATATAACTTTATGAAGATTTTTAAATTCAATTCCAGAAAGAATTATATTTCACTTTTCTCTATTTTGATTATTTTTCTCAGTATTGTTTTGATATTAAACTTTATCAACACATTAGAAATTTTTGCATCTGACTCGGGCAATAAACAAGATATCATTTCTGGAGTAGTTCCTCATCATTTGTTGGCTGAAGAGATTATTGAGGATTTTTTTTGTTATATTTCCTCCCAGGAAAAGCCTAAAACAATAGTCATATTAAGTCCGGATCATTTTCAAAGCGGAATTCTTATGGAGAGTAATTCATTTATTACTATCGCCTTAGATTCAAATGACAAAGAATTTAATAATTTAAAAATTGATACCTTCTTGCGGGAAAAATTATTTAAAGAAAATAAAATGATTCTTAATAATTCTGCAGTTATTGCTGAACATGGAGTAACTGTTCTACTCCCTTATATCAAAAAATATTTCCCCGAAACTAATATTTTGCCCATTCTGATACCTACCGATATTACTAAAGAACAAGTAGAACAATTGGTAAAAAAAATTGATGAAAATACCTTTCTCAATACTATTGTTGTTGCCAGTGTAGATTTCTCTCACTATCTTCCTTTCCCGGCAGCTGATTTTCATGATACAAAAAGTATCCGAGTTTTATTAAATTTTGAGGAAGAAAATTTTAAAAACATAGAGGTTGATTGCTGGCAGTCCCTGTATGCAGCCAGATTTTTTGCTAAATTACAGCAGAAAGAAGTCCCTCACATTATTGCTCATAAAAATTCTGTTGATTTTTTAAATTTAGGATTAGAAGAAACCACTTCTTATTTTAGTGTAGTCTTTGGAGAGAAAAAAACTGAGGTAAATATTTCTGGCTCAACTGTTGAAGGTTTTAACGAGGGAGTAAAAACTGTTCTGTTGGTAGGAGATATTATGTTAGCCCGGGGAGTAGAGAATTTAATAAAACAAAACAGTATTTATTATCCTTTTCAAAAAATCAGCCACTTTTTAAGGGGAATTGATATTGTTTTTGGAAATTTAGAAGGTCCTATAATAAATAATCCACCCGAATTTCCAGCTAATTCTTTAAAGTTTGCTTTTAACCCAGAAATAATTAAAGCGGTTTCCTGGTGTAATTTCAATTTGTTTTCCCTGGCTAATAATCATACTCCGGATATGGGAAAAGAAGGATTGGAAGAAACAAAAAAGTGGTTAAAAAAATATGGAATAAATTTTGTAGGCGACCCTCTTTCTGGTAGCTCGGATAACCTTAATTCTTCTTTTTTTAGGGATAATATAACTTTTTTAGCTTTTAATCAAATTTTTCCCTTCATTGATAAAGAAGAAGAAATGATTAAAGCAATAAAAACAGTCAAATCTTTAAATCCCGATAATTTTTTAATCGTAAGTATGCATTGGGGTGAAGAATATAAATTAATCAACTCTCCTGCCCAACAAAGGTTTGCCCATAAAATGATTGAAGCAGGAGTAGATTTAATTATCGGCCATCACCCTCATGTGGTGCAAAATATTGAAAAATATCAGGGGAAGCTTGTCTTTTATTCTTTGGGAAATTTTATTTTTGATCAATATTTTTCTCCCGAAACCCAGCAGGGTTTGGCAGTAGGATTAGAAATTTATCCTGATAGACTGGTCTGTCGACTTTTTCCTCTCCAAATTAACCTGAGTCAGCCTGTTTTAATGGAACAGAATAAGACAAGCGAATTTTTAATACAATTAGCTAAACGCTCAGATGATAAG
>JAHIPR010000301.1 GCA_018903015.1 bacterium | reverse complement strand
TAAATCAACTAGAAAGGAGAGTCATGAGTAAAAAGGAATTACTTATAAACGAAATTGAACAAGTTCCTGAACCTTTTCTTGACGAGGTATTGGATTTTATTAAGTTTTTAAAAACAAAGGTTATCAAAGAGCGAATGAATATAGCTATGGCAAGCGAATCTTCTCTTAAAAAGGATTGGCTGAAGCCAGAGGAAGATGAAGCATGGCAAAATTTATAAAAGGTGATGTCGTAGTTATTCCATTCCCATTCTCTGACCTTACCCAAATCAAAAGACGTCCTGCTTTAGTCATCTCGGCATTAGAAGGAGATGATGTAATTCTCTGTCAGATAACAAGCCGAACCAGTAGAGACAATTATGCTATCCCCTCGTTCGCACTATCGCCTAGACAGTAGATAAAAGGGAAATCAAAGATTTCCTCAAATTGCCTTCAACAACTTTTTTTATCCGCAAACCGTCAGGAGAAAATTTATGCCATATCAATACAAAAGAGAACCATTAAATAATGACGAAGTGGATAAATTAACTAATTCCTGTAGTACGTTCCGGGAAAAATTTGTTGTATGGACTTTTTTAGATACAGGTTTAAAGAAAGTCAGTCCGCATGTTTTAAGGCACACTTTCGCAGTTAACTGCATTAAAAAAGGCATCTCTACCAGGGCACTTCAATCTCTTTTAGGTCATGATCGGTTAGCCACTACTGAAATTTATCTTAATTTATCTCCGGAAGACGCTATTAGAGAATTTTTAAATAAATGGTAAAATGTTTTTTAAAATAGCCAATATACCAAGCATAGATACTTAGAGATATTTCAAGTTTATAATAGAAATATTAAGAAGGAAAAGGATTTGCCGAGATATTACAAGATATTTGCGGGAGTAAAATTTTAATAAAGTGAAATATAGAACACAAGAATTTTTAAATTCAATAGAAAATACCAAAAATTATATTAATGGAAATAGAAGTATCCCAAATATTCATAAATATATTATTTATTTTTTATACACTTGTTAAGTTTTAGAAAAAATAACTCAGAAGAACGAAACCCCGACAAAGCAAAAATTTCCGAAACCCTTTTTTGGTCCGAATCATTAAAAGTGTTTTTGAGAGAGATTGATTAAGCAGCAAGATTCATTGAAATTAAGTACACTCCCCATCAAAATTTAGCAGTGTCTCGAGTTTTTTAAATATTTCCAAGACCACAACCTCAGGTACTTTATCACAGAATTCGGCACCCCTGATTTTCCAATCAAGGCTTTTCACCTGGTCTGATAAAGCAACACCTGTTACCTTTAATCCAGATGGGATAATGACTTCAAAAGGATATCCTTTTATTTGATTGGTTATCGGGCATAATAAGGCCAGACCAACTTTACCATTATAAGCTTTTGGCGACAGAACTATTGTAGGACGTCTTCCGGATTGTTCATGACCGGCTTGAGGCTGCATATCTATCCAAACCACATCACCTCTATGCGGAATAAAATTACTCGCCATCACCAAATTTCTTTTCCAATCGGTGCTCCGGTATCAAATTCTCCGTGAAGATTGTTTTTAGTGACGCCTTTTAAAAGTTTTCCGAGCGAATATTCTTTTTCGCCAATTGGCGTAATAATGATACTATTCTTCTCGATAGATAAATCAACCATTTTATTTAGCTTCAGGTTTGCATCCAATGCTAATAATTTGGGAATTCGTAATGCCAGACTGTTACCCCATTTTTTAATCTTAGTTTGCATATAGCACCTTCCTTTCAAAAATGAACTATAAAATGTATCTACAATGATTATACATCTTCCATATGCAAATTTCAAGCGAAAGCTTAGATTTTAACTTAATTAAAAAGCCATAAGCCAGGCTTAGTTTGAATTGCTACGGAATTTTTCCAATGCAATTACATTCATAAGTCTGGCTTTATTTTTACAATAACTTTTATTCAGGAATATATTATCAAACATCAGGATATGGAAAGTTCCTCTTCAACAATCCTATCGCAATATCGCCCTTGGTTATGAAGCATTTATCTAATCAAGCATTTCACTCCACTTTCTTTAGCTGAGATTGGCCGGCTTTTTAAGATGGGAAGGTTAGTGTAAACAAAAAAATTGATAATCTTGATTAAATAACTTATAATAAATTTAAGAAAAGATAGCAGGAAATTGTAAAATGAATATCAATATTGGAGTAAATTTTGAAATTTAGTGAACTAGTAAGAATCTTAGAAAAAAGAGTGCTGGTCTAAAACAAGGGAGGAATTTATAATATGATCAATTTAAAATATTCTCTGATAATAGAAGCCACTAAAGATCCTACTTTTTTTACTTTCTATTCTCCTGATATAGAAGGATTTACAGGGGTTGGCCATTCAGTAGAAGATTGCCTTTATCAGGCAAAGTGGGGGATAGAAGAGCATTTAAAATTATTAAAAGAAAGAAAATTACCAATCCCAAAAGAAAATAAAAACCCAGAAATAATTATTCGAAATGAAAGAAAATTACAGGTTGCGGTTTAGATTATATAATATAGATAAAAAGAAAACGGAAACGGTTTGCTGTCGTTTTAAAAGAAGATTTTAGTATATTTTACTTATTATTAAAAAATGCAAGGAAATAATATGCCAAACAAAAATCATTTAAAAGAAATTACACAACAAATTGTAAATGAAGTTGCTCCTGATAAAATTATCCTATTCGGTTCACGAGCAAAAAAGAAGCAG
>JAHIPR010000300.1 GCA_018903015.1 bacterium | reverse complement strand
ATGACATATAAAGCATAATCCGTTTACACCTAATAGGGGAGATCCGCCATATTCTGTATAATCGGTCATTTTTACCAAATTCATAAATTTTTCCTTTAATTTATCCATTTCTTGATTTTGGGGAAGTTGGCTGATTACCATGCTATTAACCTCTGTTAAAAGCATTTTTGCTAAACCTTCAGAAGATTTTAATAATATGTTGCCAGTAAATCCATCACATACTAATACATCTGCTTTTCCCTTAAAAATATCTTTACCTTCGATATTCCCCACAAAATTAATATTGGCACTTTCTAAATTTTTATAGGCATTTTGACTAAATTTATTTCCTTTATTTTCTTCCTCACCAATATTTAGCAATCCTATTTTCGGATTTTCTATTCCTAAAATATATTTTGCGTATTTGCTTCCTATAAAGGCAAATTGGGGTAGATGTTCCGGTTTACAATCAACATTTGCACCCACATCTAATACCAATACTTTCCCTTTTGCCGAGGGCAATATGGCAGCAATGGCTGGACGGCGTATTTGAGGAATACACCCTAACTCCAATAATGCCGCGGCCATAACCGCCCCGCTATTTCCGGCAGAAATAAAAGCATCAGCCTGATTATTTTTTATTAATTTCGTGCCTACCACTATAGAAGAATTCCTTTTATTCCGTATGGCATCTAAAGGAAACTCACCTGTTTCAATATATTCTTTACAATTTATGACCGCTAATTTATCTTTTTTATATTTATATTTTAATAATTCTTCTTTGACTTTCTTCATATCACCTAATAAAATAATCTCTAAGTCTCTTTCTTCTAAGGCCAAAATTGCGCCTTTCAGAACTTCTTCGGGGGCATAATCCCCTCCCATGGCATCAAGGGCTATTTTCATTTAAGCTTTCTCCTTTTTTACTTTATCGTTAACCGAAAAAATTACTAACTTTCCCGTAAATACTTCCTTTTGATCAGATTTTACGTGTACTGATACTAAATATTTATTACCTCTATTACGAGCAACTCTTGCCTTGGCAACCAAAGTTTCTCCGGCATATACAGGTTTTTTGTAACTTAATCGGGCAATTCCCGTTAAGGCAACTTCTGTGTTAATGATGGAAATAGCCAATGAATCGGCTAAAGAGAAGATGTAGTGACTTCGAACTATTCCGGTTCTTCCAAAAGCCATATCTTTTGTAGTCTTCAAGATAGCAATTCCGTTTTTTCCTAACTCTATATCTATTAATTCTCCGATTATCTCTTCTTTCTTTAGAGATTTTACCTTATCCTTGGAAGAAGTATTTTTAGCAACCTGCACTATTCGTTTTCTCATTTCGGGAATCCCCATTTCCAGTCGATCTAATCGAATAGTTTGCACACTAATGCTAAATAATTCAGCAAGTTTTTTATCAGACAAAAATGGGTCCTTCAAAATATATTCCTTTATTTTTTTTTGCCTTTCTAATTTACTTAAATTTCGAATCATTTTCCCAGCCACCTATCTTATATTTATTAATAGCACCTATTATTAGCTACTACTAATTGTAAGTATTATACATTAGTGGCATCTAAAAATCAAACATATTTTTTAAATGATACAGAAATAAAAAAAAGTGCCACATTTTAATAAATTAATTGTGGCACTTTCTCGAATCAAATAATAATATTTTACGATCTATTTCTTTTTATCTTTTTTTTCAGAAGATGAAATAATTTCCTTTCCATTGTAATAACCGCATTCAAGGCATGCTCGGTGAGGTAATTTCATCTCATGGCATCTCGGACATTCCTCTAAATTTACTTCATTCAAATTCCAGTGCGTGCGTCTTTTATCTCTTCTTGATTTGGATGTTTTTCTTTTTGGCACCGGCATAACGCATACCTCCTTATTCTATAATATAATTTAATTGTATTTATCGATTCGTTAACTGGTTACTTAGTTAACTGGTTAATTGGTTAATAAATTATTAGTATTAAACTAGCTAACCAGGTAACTAACTAACAAGCTAACTAATTCTATACGCTAAACGCTATATGCTGCTTTTTCACTAACGACTAATATAATATCTTAATAACTTTAAGAGTATATAATTTCTTATTGAAAAAAGCAAATTATTTTTAATTTTCTTTATTGTTTCTATTAGCCATTATTTTAGATAGGTCAGGCTTTTTTTTGCATTCTTCTTCGAAGGATTTTTCTCTCATTAAATTTTTATAACCTTCTTTCTGAAAAGTATATTTAAAGTTAGTATGAATGTCATAAGTCCCGTCCAGCAGGGCTACCACATCTTCCACAAAGACTAATTCTTCGTCGGTGGGGATAATAAATATCTTTACCTTAGAATCTTCAGCAGAAATATCGGATTCGGCATTCCTGGTTCGAGCTAATCTGTTCTTTTCGGAATCATATTTAATTCCTAAAATATCCAGTCCTTCCAATACCTTAGCACGGATAATATCACTCATCTCCCCAACTCCTGCTGTAAAGACCAGTGCGTCTACTCTCCCTAAAGCGGCGGTATAGGCACCGATATATTTCTTCAATCGGTAGGCTTCCATTTCGATAGCTAACTGGGATCTTTTGTCCCCTTGTGAGGCGGCTGCTATAACATCTCTTCTATCTACATATTTTCCAGTTATACCCAATATTCCACTCCTTTTATTTAAGATTTTATCCATCTTTTGGGGTGAATATCCTTCTTTTTGCATTACATATAGGTCCAAGGCGGCATCATGATCTCCTGCTCTGGTTCCCATAATAGCTCCCTCCAGTGGAGTGAATCCCATACTGGTATCATAAGATAAACCATCTTTTACTGCATTCACACTTACTCCATTTCCGATATGGCAGCTAATTAGATTGCATTTAAAAGGGTCTTTTCCTAAAAGAACCGCTGCTCTTTTAGCTACATATAATAATGAGGTTCCGTGAAAACCGTATCTTCTTATCCCGTATTTTTCGTACCATTGGTAAGATACTGCATAGGTGTAAACATAGTCAGGCATAGTCTGATGCCATGCAGTATCCATAATAGCCATATGGGGAATATTGGGTAACAGTTCCATGGCCGCCTCAATACCCATGATATTGGGGGGATTGTGCAGGGGGGCGAGTCCTGCCAGATCTTTAAAAGTTTTCAAGATTTTTTGATTGATGACAACTGATTTGGAGAATTTTTCCCCACCATGAACTACTCTATGACCGATGGCTGAAATATTTGATAAATCCTTGATGACTCCATATTCAGAATGGATAAGACTGTCAATTATTAATTTTATAGCTTCTTTATGGGTAGGGCAATCGTGTTTTAAGGTAATCTTTTCTCTATTATTTACCTCATGAACACAGAAAGAATCGCGGATTGTCACTCTCTCCACTATTCCTTTAGCGATTATCTCTTTTTTGGTCCAATTGTAAAGCTGGTATTTAACTGAGGAACTACCGCAGTTAAAAGATAGAATGATCATGGTATTTATCTCCTAATCTTTTGTTTTTATTTAAATTCGAAAACTTATTTCTAAATATTTTTATACTTCTCCTGCTTGTAAGACGGTAATTGCTACCACATTAACTATATCTTCAGCACTACAACCACGAGAAAGGTCATTGACCGGTTTTCTCATCCCCTGGGAGATGGGACCTATGGCCTCAGCTTTTGCTAATCTTTCTATTAATTTATAAGCAATGTTTCCAGAATTTAGATCGGGGAATATCAGGACATTAGCTTTTCCGGCAATTTTACTGTTTGGAGCTTTTCGCTCTCCGATTGAGGGAATTAATGCAGCATCAGCCTGAAGTTCTCCATCGATAAGTATCTCCGGCTTCTTTTTTTTGGCAATTTTAGTAGCCTCGATTACTTTTTCCACTAAAGGATGTTTGGCACTCCCCTTAGAGGAAAAAGATAACATTGCTACTTTTGGTTCAAAGCCAACCAGTGCTTTTCCAGTTGCAGCGCTGGCGATAGCAACATCGGCAAGCTGTTCGGCATTGGGTTCCGGATTTAAAGCACAATCAGCAAAAACTATGATTCCTTTTTCTCCATAAGGGCAATCAGGTATCACCATAACAAAAGAACTGGAAACAATATTTATACCAGGGGCAGTTTTTATAGTCTGCAGAGCTGGCCTAAAAACATCTCCTGTGGCATTAATAGAACCGGCAACCAAACCATCTGCATCATCATGATAGACCATTAATGCACCAAAATAAAGAGGATTTTCCAATAATTGATAAGCTTCGTCTAAGCTTACTCCTTTATTTTTACGAATTTGGTAATATGATTCAGCATATTCTTTCAATCTTTTCGAATCTTTGGGGTTTATTATTTTAATCTTATTCGATAAATCAATTCCCAATTCCCGGGCTTTAGACTTAATATTTTCTTCTCTTCCTAAAAGTATTAAACTAGCAAAACCTTCATTAATAATAGTTTCCGCCGCTTTAATCATCCTCGGCTCTTCACCCTCTGGGAGCACAATAATTTTAGGGTTTTTTTTAGCTTTTTCTCGAATAAGTTGTGATAATTTCATTTATCTTCTCCTTTTAATTAATATGTATTCTATCTTCTTTCCCT
>JAHIPR010000299.1 GCA_018903015.1 bacterium | reverse complement strand
GGGCTCTCCCCATCTTCTTATCTCTGTATTATCCTTTTCATCCTCTCCCAGCGGCACGCTTTCGTGAGGGACATTAGGAATTTCCAGTAATATCTTGGTTGTCTCTTCTTCAATTTCTTTTATCCGAGCGTCTAATTCTTTAATCTTTGCCGATACTTCTTTCATAGCTAAAATCTTTTCCTGGGCATCCTTCTTTTCTCTCTTTAATTTTCCGATCTCTTCACTCACTGTGTTTCTTGTTTCTTTTAAGACACCCGCTTCTAATAATAGTTCTCTCCTTTTCTCGTCTAGGCTTAATACTTCTTCGATATTAATTTTTTCTTTTCTCTTCTTTAATGCTTCTTTTACTTTTTCCGGATTTGAACGGATAAGTTTTATATCTAACATTGCCTTTCTCCCTCTTTTAAATATAGTGATAAGTGATAAGTATATTACAGCGTATAGCGGGTAGCGTTTAGCGTATAGTGACAGGCGAGACGCCTGTCCTACTAACGACTAACGACTATTCACTAACGACTAATTTCATCCCTTTATAACTCCTAATGGCCGCATCCGTATCACTTTTCTGGATATACCGGTCTGATGCATTACTTCCACTACTTCACTTACATCTTTATAGGCATCAGACATCTCTTCAACCAGGGTCCCCCGGCTTTCTGCTTTTACAATGATTCCCTTTTCTTTTAATTCTTGTTGAATGTCTCTCCCCCGCGCTTCTTTTTTGGCTTTCGTTCTACTCATTATTCTTCCTGCTCCATGACAGGTTGAACCAAAAGTTTCTTCCATGGCTTTTTCAGTCCCTACCAAACAATAGGAACAACGACCCATATCTCCGGGAATTAATACCGGCTGCCCTATCTTCTTATATTTCTCCGGAATATCAGGATGAAAAGGAGGAAAAGCCCGAGTAGCCCCTTTTCTATGCACACATAACTTTATTTTCTTTCCTTTCAAACTATGTTCCTCTATTTTTGCAATATTATGTGCCACATCATAGATTAACTTTAATCCTAATTCTTCCGGAGTACTTCGAAAAACCTTGGCAAAAACTTCACGAGTCCAATGCATGATACATTGGCGATTCGCCCAAGCATAATTCGCCGCACAGGCCATAGCTGCATAATAGTTTTTTCCTTCCGGTGAAGACAGAGGAGCACAGGCCAATTGCCGGTCGGGAAGTTGTATCCCGTATTTCTGTACAGCCTTTTGCATGGTCACTAAATAATCGGTACAAATCTGATGCCCCAACCCCCGTGAACCACAATGAATCATTATGGTAATCTGGCCTTCTTCTAATCCCAGTTCCCGGGCAGCTTCAGGGTCATAAACCTTGTCGATTACCTGAACCTCTAAGAAATGATTTCCAGAGCCGAGGGTGCCCAATTGAGGTTTTCCTCTTTCCAGGGCATGCTGGCTGACCAGATCAGGATTGGCATCTTTCATACACCCTTCTTCTTCGGTAAATAAGGTGTCCTCTTCCCAACCAAAACCTCTTTCTACGGCCCATTTAGAACCTCTCCTCAAAACATCTCTTATTTCATTATAACTTATTTTTATCTTCCCTTTTGACCCTACACCGGATGGGACAGCTCTAAATAGTTCATTAACTAAGAGTTCAACTTTTGGTTTTACTTCTTTTAAAGTCAAATTTGTCCTTACTAATCTGATCCCACAATTTATATCAAAACCCACTCCTCCGGGGGAAATAACGCCATCATCTAAAGTGGTAGCAGCTACTCCGCCTATAGGAAAACCATACCCCCAGTGGATATCCGGCATAGCCAATGAATGACCAACAATTCCCGGCAAAAAAGCCACATTAGCCACCTGTTCCGGAGCTTGGTCCTGACGTATTTTTTCTAATAAATTTGAAGAGGCATAAATCATACCGGGAACTCTCATTCCGGAGTTATAAGTTTTGGGAATTTCCCAGCGATAATCATCTATCTTATTTAAAGGTCCGCCCCATAGTTTTTCCAT
The DNA here is from genome assembly GCA_018903015.1 of bacterium. The sequence goes on along the minus strand of JAHIPR010000299.1, from coordinate 2,055 downwards.
TTTTTTTTCACTCCTTTCTCGGGCAGACACAAGGTCTGCCCCTACACCTGATTTCTGGCTCCTTTACTCATCACTCATTACTAATTACTCATTACATGTATTTAAATATCAAAAATAACCTGGGCTCTCCAGAGTCCGTTTTTTTCATCTTTTATGATTTCTAAACGGTGGTAAGTTACAGCTTTTATCTCTTTTTCTATTTTAACGGAAGGGGGATTGATTTTCGCCCCCCCGACTTCTGCCTCAATTTTATTATTAGATAAATCTTTTATTTCAAATTTATTTAAAACAACTAATTTCGTTTCACTAATATACAAAAGTTCATTAAGCCAGGCGAAGAGTAATCCTTCCAGATTGTCAGCTTCCAGCTTTATTTTATCACAAAAGTTTTCCTTAAGGGTTTTGTTTTCTCCGGCAATAATTTCAAACATTCCTTTAGCAGCATTGATAAAAACTTCTCTTTTGGTCTTACCATATGCCGCTATTCCTATATCAGCGGTATGTTCGAGAATTTCAAATTCTTTCATAAATGTTTATCGCCTTTTTATGGTTTAATTTAAACAAAAAACTCTCGCCAGGTAGTAACATTTTTTACTACTAGGGACGAGAGTTTAATCACGTGGTGCCACCCTGATTTAATAGGAAAATATCCTATCCTTCATTGGCTGATTGTTTAACACATCTTAAGATGCGTTTCCGGATATTTTGATTTCACCGGAAATATTAAAAAGGGTGGAATTCGATAAAGCCAATACTGATTTTCACCAACCATCAGCTCTCTAAAATTGGGCGTCTACCTACTTTCCCCTTTTATTTTTTCTTTTATTATATTTTATTACCAATATTATAGGTTTTAATCACTCTTCTTGTCAAGTTTTTACTCGTATTGCGTATTGCGTATTGCGTAGGAAAATACAGTAATAAGTAATTGGTAATGGGTAACGTTAAGTGTGGGGGTTCGATTCCTGTCTGCGTGCGGGAACGCACAGGCAGGCATCGAACCCGTTAATCGTAGGACAGGCGTCTCGCCTGTCTATTAAAAACACGGGTCAAATAAATCCGACCCCTACTTCTAAAACGAAAAACGATAAACTAAAAACCCTTTTATTTTTTTCTTGACATTCGACTGACCAGTCAGTTATACTAAATATTAGTAAAAAATTTAGACATAAATAAGGGGAAAACAAAATGATGAAAAAAGTTGCAGATATTATTACAAAATATGCCTGGCCAATAGTTATAATAACCATTGTTATCACTATTTTGGCAGGCTCACAATTAAACAAGTTAACCATCGAAGATGACATTACCAAATATATGCCTGCGGATGACCCGGATATAGTATTTTATAGTGAAATCGTGGATAAATTTGGCGGCTCTCAATCAGAAACAGCGGTAATCTCGCTGGAATATGATGACCTTTTCCGGGTAGAAAATTTAAGGAGCGTAAAAAATATTATTGATGAACTAAACGATACTTCCTATATTAAATCTGTAACTTCTTTCTTAAATATGCCTGAAATAATAAGCACAGAATTTGGTTTGGAAGTAAAAGATTTAGTAGAAATCTTTCCGGAAAACGATAAAGAAGCAAGAGAGCTTAAGGAAACTCTTTTAAAAAATAATATGGTAAAAGGTAAATTTATATCCGGAGATGGAAATGTCACTCTATTAATCATAGAATTAAAAGAAAGTTATTCAGGAAGCGAGCTAAAAAATAATTTAATAAAAATAATAGACCCCTTAAAAGGAGATGCTACAAAAATATATTACTCCGGTATGCCATTAATGAGTGCAGAAATATCAGAAAGTTCCCGGGGTACCATGGGCTTAAGTATTCTCGCCATCATTATCATGCTCTTTGTTCTTTTCTTCTGCTTTCGAAGTATTCGGGGAGTTATATTACCCCTTTTTGTCGCTTTTATGTCTTCGGTTTGGGTTTTGGGATTAATCGCTTCCACTGGTAGAAATGTCACCATGGTAGCTGCTATCCTGCCGGTTATTATGATATCTCTGGCAACTGCTTATGGAATACATTTTGTAAGCCGTTATTAT
>JAHIPR010000298.1 GCA_018903015.1 bacterium | reverse complement strand
GGGGAGCATATTAGCTTTTTTAAAGTTTAATTTTTATCCGGCTAAAATCTTTTTGGGGGATTCCGGCAGTACCTTTGCCGGTTTCATGTTAGCCTCTATAGGGGCTTTATGGGTATTAAACAGTGGGAACGCCTTTTTTATTTTAATTCCTATTATTATTCTGGCTCTACCTATTGTTGATACCCTGTTTGCTATCTGCAGGAGATACCGGGGGCATTATCCTATATTCCAGGCCGACAAAGGGCATCTCCACCATCGACTTTTAACCAGGGGGATAGCACATAAGAATGTGGTGTTTATCTTATGGGGAATAAGCGCCATCTGCAGCGTAATTGCCCTTGTTTTAGCACTCTAGTTTAAAAAAGTTTCCCAAAGGTGCCTGGCACTTTTGGGAAACTTTTTTGTGGCAGAAAGGAAAAGAAACATGAAATTAGAAAAGAGAAAGGAACAGGTAGGTGAAAATAAAAAGACCACCGTTTTAGTTACCGGCGGTGCGGGCTTTATCGGTTCACACATTGTGGATTTACTCATTAAAAATAATTATAAAGTTGTGATAGTTGATGATTTATCTTCCGGCCGAGAGGAGAATATCAACAAAAATGCCCGATTTTATAAATTAGATATCACCGACCAAAAAGGGTTAGCTAAAGTGTTTAAGAAAGAAAAACCTGATTATGTATACCATGAAGCCGCCCAGATCAGTGTTTCTTTTTCTGTAAGAGACCCTTTATTTGATGCTCAAACCAATATCCTTGGTTCCTTGAATTTATTGCAATACTGCGTTAATTACCAGGTCAAGGGAATAGTTTTTGCCTCTAGTGGTGGGACTATTTATGGAGAACCAGAGCATTTTCCCATCAGTGAGGACTACCCTTTCAAGCCTCAATCGCCTTATGGAATTAGTAAGGTTGCTATCGAGTATTATCTTGATTTTTATCAGAAAAATTACCATATCCCATATGTAGCACTAAGATATGGAAACGTCTATGGACCCCGTCAGGATCCTTATGGTGAAGCCGGGGTTATTGCTATATTTATAGAAAAGATGCTAAAAGGCGAGATTCCTACTATAAATGGTGACGGAGAATATATCAGAGATTATATTTATGTAGAAGATGTGGCCCAAGCTAATTTACTTGCCCTTCAAAATATGGTAAAATTATCTAAGGTTGTTCGGGAAATAGAAAAAGCTAAAGAAAAAGAAAAAGAAGCTGAAGCCGAAACTAAAACTAAACCTGAACCTGAAATTGAACTTAATGGCTTCAATCTGGGTACCGAAAGAGGAGTTTCAGTAAATGAAATATTTTGTCTTTTAAAGGAGATTATCAAATTCCCTCATCCGGCGCATTATGGGCCTCCCAGGGCAGGGGATTTAAAGAAGAATATTTTGGATTGCCACTTGATTAAAGATGTTTTAGGATGGCAGCCACAGTTTGACTTTTCAGCGGGTTTAGAAAAGACAGTTCGCTGGTTTAAAGAGAATATTCACTAATTATTTTAATTTTGGAAATTTATCCTAAAAAGAAGGAATTTAGGATGTTTTTGTCGTATTATGATAATTGGATTACCCAGAAAAAAGGTTAAAAACAGCAAAAACTGCAAGATAAGTCAAAAATAAGGATAAAAAAAGTAATAAATGAAATAATAGAGGAAAATAAATTTATATGTTTGAAACCGGAATAGTGTTTAAAATTGCAGGTATCGTTATATGTAGTGTGCTGATGGTCATCTTGGGGAAGGTAGACAGAAAGAGAAAGATTTCCATAGGGGTTAAATTAATATTTCAAGTTTTAATTTCTTTAATTATAATTTATTCTGGAGTTAAAATAGAATTTTTGCGAGCTCCTTCCTCCTCATCGGGAGGGTATCTTTATCTTAGCTATTTATCTATCCCCCTAACCATAATCTGGCTGATAAGCATTACCAACTCTATCGGTCAGGCAGATGAACTGGGAGACATCACTCCCTATATTGTCTTTATCGCTTCCCTCACTTTTTTAGTGGTCTCTCTTGTCCAGAGACAGGGATTAATTTTAGCAGAATCACTATCTTTGATTATGGCGGCGACTTCATTTATTTTTATTAAATATGTCCCCCGAGGTAAATTTTCTTCCTATTATATGTCTTTTGGATTTATATTAGCAGTGATTGCTATCGTGGGTGTATCCAAGAGTACAGCAGCTTTAACTTTATTGATTCCACTTTTAATTTTAGGCGTACCGATTATAGACAGCTCTTATTCTATTGTAGCTAATCATGCCCGTCAGGAAAGCTCAATCCCGGGTATAGGAAAATTACCATTATTTTCAGAGAACGGGAGCGGGAGCGGAAGCAGGTTATGCCAGAAACTCCAATCTTATGGATTTTCGGCTCAAGGAGCGAATTTAACTATTATCAGGGTCTCTCTCTACTTAAGTTTATCAGCTTTTATTATTTCTATATACCAGAATTTCTATCTACTGTTAACCCTGACTGCTTTTGGCTGGGTGGTTTTTGAATTACTGAAGAATAAGGTTCGGTCAGAGGAATTGATTATCGGAAGAGATATTCTAACTAGCCGCATAAAACTCTTTCATGTGGGAATTGACCAGGTGGATAATCAAAAAACTATTCAAAAAATAGAGGAATTTATTATATCTAAAAAACCTCATCAGATTGTTACTCCGGATACTTTGGCTGTATTGCGAGCAAGAAAAGACCCTGAGTATCACGCCATATTAAAATCTGCAGATTTGGTTACCCCTGATGGGGCAGGTATTTTATGGGCTGCCACAACTCTAAATTATCCTTTACCTGAAAGGGTAACCGGTATAGACATAATACATAACATATGCCGATTGGCTGCCAAGAAGGGGTATTCTTTATATTTATTAGGCTCTTATCCTGGGGTGGCTAGTGAGGCTGCTTTAAATTTAACCAAGAAATATCCGGGAATAAAAATAGCTGGAACCCATCATGGTTATTTTAGTTGTGAAGATGTTAAAAATGGTAATAGCGTTAGGAATAAAAAAGAAGAAGAGATTATTACCGAGATAAAAGAAAATAAACCGGATATATTGCTGGTGGGTATGGGTATGCCCAAACAAGAAAAATGGATTAATAAAAATTTAGAGAAATTAGATGTACCAGTATGTATAGGGGTAGGCGGAAGTTTCGACGTCCTTTCCGGCAGGATACCGCGGGCACCATTATGGATGCAAAGACACGGAATGGAATGGATTTATAGATCGATTAAACAGCCAAACAGGGCTTTCCGAGTTTTAGCCCTTTTTTACTTTATCTGGTTGGTAATTGTAGGGAAAATAGTTTATTCTCTAAAAGAAGTAGAATAATAATAGATAATACTTAATAAGTAAATGATAATTAATTGAGATAACCCAAAAATAATAGAAGTATAAAATAGTAATTAATTTAGTATCTTAGTATTAATGCATTATCTTAATGGCTATAGATAATAGAATTATAATATTACCGATCGTTCTATTTGCTTATTTCTAAAGCCCTAAATGTTAAAATAATTAAATTCCCCTCAATATATCTTAGACAAGTATCACCCTTTATTTTATATCAATATCCATTTTTCTAATTAATCAATTAAATAAGGAGATAGCTGATGAAAATTTTACTTAAAGGTGCAATAATTGTAGTTGCCTTAGTAACTCAACTTACCCTTATTAATTCGGTTACCATTTTGGGATTGAAACCTGATTTGCTAATGGTGGTGGTAGTAGTTTTTTCCTTGCGGAAGGGAGAAAAAGAAGGGACTATCTCCGGATTTGCTTCCGGCCTTTTGCAGGATATCTTTTCTACCAGCCTCTTAGGAATAAATGCTTTGGCAAAGACGGTGATAGGTTTTACCTGTGGAATTTTAAAAGAAGAAATATTTCATGAACATATATTATTTATTATTCCGGTAATAACTTTTATTGCATCATTTATGCAAAGTATTTTAATATTTTTGCTATTACGCGCTTTTGGAATCGAATATAACCTGGCCTGGAGCTTAAAACAGATAGCCCTTCCCGAGGCTTTATATAGTAGCCTGCTATCACCTTTTATTTTTTTAGCAATAAATAAACTTTTCCAGATGATTAAAGAATAAAAATAAAAAAGTTAACCAAAGGTGCCAGGCACCTTTGGTTAACTTTTGCCATTAAAATTGAGGAGTAATTATGAGGGAATCTTCTACAATTCCAGAAGAAGTGAAACAACGACTAAATTGGTTATTGATATTTATGGTAATCTGTTTTTCAATATTAGTTATCGGTTTATGGTATTTGCAGATGATTAAAGGAGAGGAATTTAAGGAAAGAGCGGTAGAGAATTGTATCCGTTCCCTGGTAGAAGATGCTCCGCGGGGCAGGATTTATGACCGCCAGGAAAAATTGTTGGTTACTAATCGTCCGG
>JAHIPR010000042.1 GCA_018903015.1 bacterium | reverse complement strand
TTAAATAAAAATTTTTCTAAAGATTCGTATTTAAGAGGAGCCTTTTTGGTAAATGGATTTGTAAATGATCCGGAAAAGATGTATCACTTAGAAATTTCCGCAAATAATGAAGAGGAAGCAAATTTTATTCATACTCTCTTTAACTATTATGGTTTAAACTCTCGGATAAGTTTTTGGAAGAAGAAGTGGGTAGCATATTTAAAGAGAGGGGATAGCATATTTGAATTTTTAAGATTAATTGGGCTTCAGAATGCTTTATTATATTTTCAGGATATAAGAGCCAGAAAAGACGTCTTAAATATTGTAAATAGATTAGTTAATTGCGAAACGGCAAATTTAGATAAAATAGTTCTTTCTGCTGCTAAACAGTTACACGATATTGATGTGATAGAAAAGAAAATAGGTTTGCAGAATATTTCACCGAGATTATCGTTGGTAGCTGAAGTACGTAAGAATCTACCTTATGCTAGTTTACAGGAATTAGCTGAGGAAGTAGATTTTAAAATTACTAAATCGGGGATTTATCATCGGTTAAAGAAAATTTCTCAGATTGCGGAAAGTTTATAAACCAAAAAATTTTTTTCCTTCACGCGATACTCGATGCGCAATATGCAATACGAAAATGAATTTATAAAATAAAAATTAAGTTTGGTATATTAAAATTTTTTGATAAAATAATAAAACTATATTAAAGGGGAGGAATTAAAATGGCAAACGTAACTTTAAAGAACCTTACTAAAAAATTTAAAGAGGTAACTGCGGTAGATAATGTAAGTATAGAGATAAAGGATAAGGAATTTGCGGTTTTGGTCGGTCCGTCTGGTTGTGGGAAGACCACAACTTTGCGGGCAATTGCTGGCTTAGAGGAAGCAACCACGGGAGATATATATATTGGCGATAAGCTGGTAAATGATGTTCAGCCTAAAGATAGAGATATTGCTATGGTATTTCAAAACTACGCTCTTTATCCTCATATGGATGTTTACAATAATATGGCTTTTGGATTAAAATTACGGAAATTCCCTAAGAAAGAGATAGACCAAAGAGTGCAGGAAGCTGCCGAGATTTTAGGGATTGAAAACCTATTAAAGAGAAAACCTAAGCAGCTTTCCGGCGGACAAAGGCAGCGAGTGGCAGTAGGAAGAGCTATAGTAAGAAAACCAAAAGTGTTTTTATTTGATGAACCTCTTTCGAATTTGGACGCCAAGTTAAGAGTGGCAATGAGGGCAGAAATTAGTAAACTTCACCGTAAATTAGAGGCTACTATAATTTATGTAACTCATGATCAGGTAGAAGCAATGACTATGGCTAGCAGAATATTTATCATGAATGATGGCAGTATACAACAGGTAGGTGCACCTTTAGAAGTTTATAGAAAACCGAATAATAAATTTGTGGCTGGTTTTATCGGTTCTCCGGCAATGAATTTTATAGATTCTAAAATTGTAAAGGAAAATGGAGACTATTTTATCGATGCAGAAAGTTTTAAAGTAAAGGTTCCTCAGGCTTTTTATTCTAAAATAGCAGATTATGCCGGGAAGGAAGTGATTTTTGGAGTTAGACCTGAGGACCTTCATGATAAACAATTTGTTTCTAAAATTACACCTTCTATTTCTAATATTATAAATACTAAAGCAGAAGTGATTGAACCCTTGGGGGCAGAGATCTTTATTTACCTTACTTGTGGAAAGCATTCTGTGATAGGGAAAATGGATTCACGTACCCAGATAGAAGTCGATCAAAGTATGGAAGTAGTAGTAGATATGGAAAAGACTCATATTTTTGATCCCAAAACTTCATTATCTATAGTTTAAATGAATTTTAATTTAAGTTTTAGTACCCAAGCTTGTTTTATATTCTAATAAAACATAGAAAATATTTTATATTTTGAAAAAATTATATATAAGATGTGCCAATATCATATATAAGATAATAGTGGAGTTTGTGAGATGAAACCTGAATTATCATTGACACAAAAACAAAAATTAATTCTTACTCCCCAATTATATCAAGCAATTAATATATTACAATTAAATTTAGTTGAACTAAAAGATTTAATCGATGAAGAATTAGTAGATAATCCCTTATTAGAAGTTAAACAAGAAACAGGT
>JAHIPR010000041.1 GCA_018903015.1 bacterium | reverse complement strand
GGATTCAATAACCGGTGCACTATTGAAAAGGAAGCAACCTGTAAATAAAAATACAATTAAAAATGTACTTAAAGTAAGTAGTAATTTCTTATATTTAATGATAATCACCTCCTTTCCATGGATGAATACATTATAGTTTTTTACAAATATTTTATTGTAAATTAGTTTAATATTATCACAATTAGCTAAATAAATAAAAATATTTTTTGTTTATATTATTTTGATTTTTCTTCCTGAGGAAATTTTTATGATTTTACCAATAATTTGGCTGGAAGTAAATCCCTTTTGAAACAACAATTCTTTTGCTTTTTCTGCCTGTTCAGGACTTATAGATAACAGCAATCCTCCTGAGGTTTGTGCATCATATAGGATAATTTCCTGTTCTGAAGCAATATCAGGTTTTTTTTCTACAGAACAGGAGTAAATTTCCTTGTTTTTCAATGTTCCTCCCGGAATCATTCCTAAGGAAATATATTTATCCAGGCCATCTATTACAGGGATGTCATTAATCCATAATTCAGCCCCCAAATTATTTTTAGTGAGCATTTCACTTAAATGTCCGATTAAACCAAAACCGGTAACATCGGTTAGACCGTGGATGGGTAATTTTAATAGTTCTTTGGAAAGCTGATTTAACTTGGTCATCCAAAAAATAGCTTCTTTTAAGGCCGTTGGTTCGGTAATACCACCCTTAAGGGCAGTAGATAATATCCCCGTACCCAGAGGTTTGGTTAATATCAATAAATCTCCTTCCTGAGTAGTGTCATTATAAATAATATTATGAGGATGAATTAATCCCACCACAGCTAATCCATATTTTGGTTCTTTATCTTTCATAGTATGCCCGCCCACCAGGATTGCGCCGGCTTCCGCGACTTTTTCCGCTCCTCCTTTTAAAATAAGCCCTAGATCATCTAATCTATCTTCGGGAAAGGCAACTATATTTAAAGCCATAAGAGGATTTCCCCCCATAGCAAAAATATCACTCAAGGCATTAGCCGCCGCAATTTGTCCAAAAGTATAAGGGTCATCAACTATTGGCGTAATAACATCCAGGGTAAAAATTAGAGCCTGGTCTTCGCTTAATCGATAAACCGCTGCATCTTCATATTTTTCAAACCCAGCCAATAGATTATTATCTTTTAAAACATTAATTTTTTTTAAGATCTCACCGAGATCTTTAGGATTTAATTTAGCTGCTCATCCGGCAGCAGAAACCATTTGGGTTAATTTCCTTTTATCTGTCAAATCTTTTCTGTCTCCTTTCTGATAGATTAGCCAAGTTTAGTTTTTAAGATTCTAACATTTTCTTTACGTTGAGTAATTTTTTCCTCATCCATCTTATTAAGCAGAGGGATAATACATTTTCGGCTGATTCCCAGTAATTCCCGAACCTGGGCAATAGAGATAGAACCATTTATTTTTAAAAAATCTATTAATTTATTTTTCATAATATCATAATTTTTACTTTCAAGTAAAATACCATCACTTAATTTGATAATTTCTCCTTCTTGAATTAAAAAATCTATTATTTCTTTGCCCCCGGCAATTTGGGAAATAAGTGTTTTTTCGTTAAGAGGATTAGTGGGGTTATCTTTCAGGATTTTTAATATTTTAGAAATTAATATTTTTTGCTGCGAAGAAATTTTAGGTTTGCGGGAGAGTAAAAAGATTATTCCTTTTTCTAAACCTATTTTACTTGTATTAATCAGAACATCTATTAAGTTATTAAATATTTCTGGTTTTAAATAATAAAAATAACTCTGAAATTTATTTAAAGGGGGACCGGTTTGTAAAGGATAAAGTTCGTATTCCTGATTTAATCTGTTCATAAATTTTATTATTTGCTCCTGCCAGTAGTTTTTCTCAATCAGCCAGGAATTAGTAGTGATTATTTCACCTTGTTTTTTCAATGATTCAACTACTTCCCTGATTTCCGAATCAGTATAATTGCTATTAATTAATAGATTATCTTTTTTAATAGAGATATTCTTTTTTAATTCAGTTAAAACCAATTCTCTCAAGTCAAAATTTATTCTTTTTTGTAAAAAATGAAGGATATCTTTATCTTTAAAATGATGCTTGTGGGCTAAAGGGTCGACAATCAATCCCCCGCCAATGGTTTTGGAAGGGCTGGGTATTCTTAAGATAAAGCGGTCTCCCAAATAAGTTGCCAGCGGTTCTTTAAAGCGAAGTTGAGCAAATCCTGTTTCACCGGGCTTAAAGCATTTCTTTTGGCCAAGAATTACTTTAACCAAAGTCTCTTTAGTTCCGGTGAAAAAAAACAATTCTGCTCTATTAGTTAAAGCATATTTTTTCAGCTGGGGGAGAAGCTGTATCCGGACATCTATATTCTTGCTGGCTTTAATCTGTTTGGTTCCAAAGACAATGTCTCCTCTGTGCAGCTCATTTTTTTCCATTCCCACTAAATTGAGGGCTGCCCTGCTTCCGGGGAAGACTTTTTCCGTTTTTTCTTTATAAGTCTGTAAATTTCTAAGACGGGTTTTCTTATAAGAAGGAAAAATGGTTACTTCCATCCCCTGCTGGAGGGTTCCTCCTATCAAAGTACCGGTAACTACTGTGCCGCTTCCTTTAATATTAAAGACCCGATCGATAGATAGTCTCGGTTTTCCAATATCTCTTTTTGGTTTCATTCGGGGGATTAGATCCTGGATAGCTAATTTTATCTGATCAATTCCTAGATTATTTACCGTACTTACTTTTACTGTGGGCGCGTTAGAGAAAGCGGTGTTTTTTAACTTCTCTTTAATCTGTTTTTCCACAAAATTTATTCTAGCCTGGTCTGCCAAATCGATTTTAGTTATGGCGATGATGCCATATTTTATATCCAGTAAATCGATAATTTGGAAATGTTCTTCGGTCTGGGGCATCCAGCCCTCATTGGCATCAACAACTAAAATTACGGCATCGATCCCGGTTGCCCCTGCTATCATATTTTTTATAAAATTTTCATGTCCGGGTACATCGACTATTCCGACTGTTTCCCCGGAAGGAAGTTTTATCCAGGCAAATCCCAGGTCAATAGTCATACCTCTTTCCTTTTCTTCAGGTAAACGATCAGTGTCTATGGAAGTTAGAGCATAGATTAAAGCGGTTTTGCCATGGTCAATATGGCCGGCCGTACCGAAAACAAACATAAAAACCTCTTTTTATTTTAATTTGGAATAGACTGATGTCATTATTTTTATCACTAAACTATCGGAAGAAGGGTCAATGCAACGGGGATCTAAGATAAAATATTCTTTTTCTTTTCGTCCCAGTAGAGGAGGGCGGTATAAGCGCAATTCTTTTGAGAAAATTTCCACCGGACAGGGAGGTTTTATGATTATTAGTTTGGTTGGCAAAGTCTGTCCGGGCAAAGAACCCCCACCTATAGCAGTTTCTCCTTCTTTGGTAAATGCCGGGATATCTTCTTTTTTCAGTTTTTGGCAGATATTCTGGCTGCGAATAGCAATTTTTTCTAAAGGGCAGGAAATCATTTTCCAAATCGGAATTTTAGTTATAGCTGTAGCCTCACCTTTTAGATAAGATAATAAAATTTCCTGGAGGATAGTCAAGGTGATTTTATCCACTCTTAGTGTTCGGAATAAAGGATGCTGCGAAATTTTCTTCAGATAAACCTCTTTTCCGCAGATAACCCCTCCTTGGGGACCTCCCAGGAGTTTATCTGTACTAAAACAAACAATATCAGCACCAGTTCTAATAATTTCTTGAACGGTTGGTTCATGTTTTAATCCAAAATTTTCAGTAGCTAAAAATGTTCCGCTGCCCAGGTCTACTATTAGCGGTAGACCATATTTTTCCCCTAATTTTTTAAGTTCTTTAATTTCAGCTTGATGAATAAAACCGTTCATATTAAAATTACTTTGATGGACTTTTAATAGCACAGCAGTATTATCATTGATTGCTTTTTCATAATCCTCGATAAAAGTCTGGTTAGTAGTGCCTACTTCTCGAAGGTAAGCTCCGCTTTGTTCCAATATCTCCGGAATGCGGAATCCTCCTCCGATTTGAACTAATTCTCCCCTGGAGACAATTACTTCTTTGTTTTTAGCTAGGGTGTTTAGTATCAAGAATATTGCCCCGGCATTATTATTCACTACTAAGCTATTTTCTGCATTGCTGAGAGTACAAAGTAATTTTTCAACAGTTTCTCCCCTTTTTCCTCTACTGCCTTCAGCAAGGTCATATTCCAAATTGGTATAACCCTGTAAAGAGGTTTGAACTACTGCAAGTATTTCTTTGCCGAGAGGTGCTCTTCCCAGATTAGTATGAAGAATTACTCCACTGCCGTTTATTACTCCTTGTAAAATAGATAGATTTTCTTTTTCGAAATATTCTTTAATTTTATTTATCCTTTCTTTTGATGAATACAGGCGCTTATTTTTATAGGCATTTTTTTTCTCTTCAGAGATAACTTTTCTTACCGTTTGGGTAAGCATTTTTCGGGAATGTTTTTGTATCAAAGGCTTTAAATTTTTATTTTGCAGGATTATCTCTACGCTGGGAATCTTTGATAGCAATAAATTTAAGTTATTATTATTCGTATCTGTATTATTTTTCAATTAGTAAGATTGTCTCCTATGATGGTTTTTGAAGATAGAAATTAATGGCGGGAGGGGTAGGAATCGAACCCACCGCGGCAATTAAAATTAATTACCGCCCACGGATTTGAAGTCCGCAAGGCCCACCAGAGCCTATCCGCTCCCTTCCTGTTTTATTATAAATTGAAATGTAAAACTTTACAAGTATAAAATTAGGGACACATCCTATTTTTCTTGATTAGTTGTAAAAATTATGATATATTTTTGTTATGCCACGTATAGCAAGAATAGTAGGTATTGGATACCCTCATCATATAATCCAGAGGGGCAATAATAGACAGGACATATTTTTTGACCAAGAAGATAGACGTTTATATCTTAAATGGCTAGAAAAATATAGCTTAGAATGTGATTGTACGGTTCATGCCTATTGCCTTATGAAAAATCATGTCCATCTTCTAGTAGTTCCCAAAAATAATTATTCTCTGGCTAAAACTATGCAGAAATTAAGTCTTAGATTTACCCAACACATCAATAAGAAATATAAAAGAACAGGCAGATTATGGGAGTGTAGATTTTATTCTGCTTTAGTGGATAAAGAACCGTATCTTTGGTCTGTAGGTCGATATATAGAGCGAAATCCTGTTCGAGCGAAAATAATAAGCAAACCAGATGAATATCAATGGTCTAGCGCTAAGGCTAATACTTCTGGTAAGGGGATGGGTTTTATTAAGCCGATATGGCAGGATGATAATGAGAGGGAAGAATATATTACCTTCTTAAACAACCCAGACAAGGAAGAAGAGATAGAAATAATAAAAAAATCTACTATCAGCGGAAAACCCATAGGGACCGAGGAGTTTCTTAACCAGATGGTTGAGACTTTAGGTATTACTATAAATACACGACCCAAAGGAAGACCTCGTAGAAGGCAAAATTAAACTGTAGAAAAATTATAGAAAAATAGGATGTGTCCCTATTTATT
>JAHIPR010000297.1 GCA_018903015.1 bacterium | reverse complement strand
GCTTCTTCTTCTTTATTGTAATCCCTTTGAGTGTTGGTAAGAATTATGTGATAATTTTTCTCCCTGGCTGCTACTTCCATTCCATTTAAAACTTCAGCATAAAAAGGGTTTCTATTATCTTCAATTACTACTCCTATTGTTCCTGTTCTCTTGGTTCTTAAGGCTACAGCTGCTGCATTACGAATATATCCTAATTCTTTGGCAATCTGGAGTACCCGCTTTTTGGTCTCTTCGTTTATATCCGGCTTATTGTTTATCGCTCTCGATGCGGTATTTACTGAAACTCCTGCTTTTTCTGCTACCATTTTTAGAGTTATATACTTCATATTACCTCCCGTAAACGTTACCGATAACGTTAATATAAAAATATCACAAGATTTTATATATGTCAAATTATTTGAGATGTAATTTTTTAACTTTTATTAAAAAATTATTTAGAATGGTAATTTGTTTAGGTGGGAATAAATTCGAAACTAATTTTTTACTTTCTTTTACTACCAATGTTTAGATAGTTAGCGATATTAGCTTCGGGGTCTAGATGGAATTTTATATTTCCCTTTGGTGAAGTTAAAAGAGTAGCTACTCCCGGTCCATGGCCGGCAATAACACAGTCACTATGTACTACTATTCCAATGGTACCCGCTCCTTCCCGATAACTTCTCCCAAAACTTTTATCTGCATCACTAATCGCCACAATATCTCCAAACCTAATCTGATCCAGTTTGTATTTTTCTACCATCTTCTTATCTGCATTAGTGATATCATAATCTTCCGCTGGTACTTCTGTAGGCAAACCACCTTTTTTAGTAGGACAAAGAGGACAATAATCTTTGGGAGGTTTATAAGTCCTGTTCTGGCGATGGGTGGCTATTATTACCCATTTCTTTAAGATTGGATTCCATCTCAGTTCTAACATCCTTGTTCTCCTTTTCTTCCTTTGTAAAAGTATAAAAAATTAAATAACGGCCATCTTCTTTTTTAATCTTCTTTTTGTATATTTGCATAAAAAGTACCTTTTTTATACCAATTTTATATTATTTTTCACTAATTATTTTTAGTTTGAATATTTTATAAAAGGCCCATTCAATTAACATTTTTACCTTCGTTAAATTATTAGAAATATTGTTATTAATATAGACTTTTATTTGATTCAATAAAAGAACATTTTTATATCTCTTTATCATTTCTATTTTTTTTCTTCTCAAGAATAATTAACTTACTATCAAAATCACCTTTTAAATCAACTTTCAAACCTATTTCTTTTAAAGCTTTGCCACTTAATATTACTTTTCCATTTTCCTCATCGTAATATTGGTATAAAGTGTCATTAATAAGTCCTTTTAATTTTATTGGAAGTAATTTCTCTCCAAATTGTTGAGAATAGAGAAATACAAAAAGAACAACTTTATCTTTATCTTCGTTTACATATTCAACCGCAACTAAATTTCCCTTACAAGTTGGCAACAAGCGATATTGGTCTCCATGTTGAACTATTTTTCTTATTTCTTTATACTGACTTATTTTCCCCTTAGCCAGCATCATTTCAGCATCAGACCATTTATTTAAATTGCCTCCAATACCCAGACTTCCCATCATTGCAACATTAAATCTGTAATCAAGGCTTATTTCCCTTTGGTTCAACCAATTAGGTGAATCAGTTACCCATGACATCATAATCTTAGGGGCATATGCATAGGAAAATCCTTCTTGAATCTTTAAGCGATCAAAAGCATCTGTATTATCACTTGTCCAAACCTGATCTGTCCGTAGTAAAATACCCAAATCAACTCTTCCTCCTCCACCCGAACAAGATTCGAAAATAACGTCGGGGTATTTTTCTCGCAATTTATCTAAAATTTGATAAAGACTCTGAACGTGGCGAACCCAAATCTCTTGTTGCTGGGATTTAGGTACATCAAGCCAACCAGGTTCACTAAGAGGTCGATTCATATCCCATTTAATAAATTTTATATTATAACTATCTAACAATTTATCCATAAAATCATATATGTATTCCACAACTTCTTTTTTGGCTAAATTTAATACAAGTTGGTTCCTTGATTCAGAGCAAGGACGATTGGGGAAATGATAAACCCAATCTGGATGTTGACGATACAAATTACTATTTTTGTTGACCATTTCCGGCTCAACCCAAACACCAAAATCCATTCCTAATTTATTCACATAAGAAATCGAGCTTGTCAAATCATGGGGAAATTTCTTTTTATTGACATACCAATCACCTAATCCGGCTGTATCGTCATTTCTTTCTCCAAACCACCCATCATCAAGTACAAACAACTCGACACCCAAGCTGGCTGCTTTTTTAGCTAATTCTTTTTGCCCCTCTTCATTTACGTTAAATTTGGTAGCTTCCCAAGAATTATAAAGAACAGGTCTTATTTTATGATTTAAATTTCTTGGTAAAATATAATCTATTTGATAATTATGTAATTTACGACTGGCATCTCCAAATCCATTATTAGTATAACCAGCAACAAATTTAGGTGTAACAAAACACTCATTGGGTTTTAATTGCCATGAAAAGTCAAAATCATTTATCCCCCCAGCAATTTGTAATCGACCGTAAGAATCTATTTCAAAAACAATTTTCCAATTTCCGCTCCAGGCCAAAATGCCATAATAAATTTTTCCGAAGTCCTCATCAGCTTGACCGTTATCCACAGCAAACCAAGGGTTAAACTGGTGACTCGTAATTCCTCGACGACTTTCCAATATCTTTTTGCCATAACCTAATTCTATCCTCGATAGCTTAGTTTCACTAGCCCAGCGACCATATAAATAACTTAACCTATAATTTTGCATATCTGGCAAATGCCATTGAGCAGACAATATTTGTTTAATTTGAACTGATTGGCTACCTTTATTTTTTATATTAACCCAACGCTCGATTAAATCATATTCCTCGATTAACCGATAATTTAACTCAACTTCTAAATTATATGCTGAATCAATAAGATAAATAATAAGTGTTTTACACTTGTCACTATCAATTAGCTTATAAGTTTTATATTTTAAAATTAAGTCTCGCACTTGGTCTTCATAAATAACTTTTAATCCAGGTTCTTTATAACGAATTCCGCCCCAAGGAGAAAATTCTTCTTTAATTATCTGTTCAAAATTATCAAACGGAAATTCTTGTGGTAGAAGTACTCTGGGATAATCACTAACATAAGGCAATTTTTCTCCCCAATAAAGATGTTGTAAATTTTTCTTTTCATCTACCCCTATTACATATACCATATTT
>JAHIPR010000296.1 GCA_018903015.1 bacterium | reverse complement strand
TATGAGTAAAATTTAATATAAATTTCATAAATCTTCCAGAAATTCTTCCAAATTTTCTACCTTTTCGGTCTTTTCTTGTTTTGCTTCAGCTAATCCCTGACGAATTGACTTTAAGACTTGAGGATTCTGATAAATCCATGCTTCTCTAATGGGAATAGATACCATAGGTCTTAGTAAAATATCACCTTCTTCATTAAAGAAAATCTGAAACTTATCCGCTTCAGTCTGAGTACTAATTAATTTCGTAATTTTTTCACCTAGGGTTATTCTATTTTTAGAATCAATGGTTCTTGTACCTGCAGATATAAATTTTCCATCAATATGATTAATGAACTCTTTTTTCTTAGTTTTCATTTTACTCACCTCTTCATACAATATACAATATAATCTATAGTGGGAAATATGTCAAGTGGGAATGTGGGAATTAAGGCGGCTTTTAAGTAGATATTCTGGTCGGGGCGAGAGGACTTGAACCTCCGACCCCCTGAACCCCATTCAGGTGCGCTACCAAACTGCGCTACGCCCCGACTTTTACATTATACTAAATGATTTTATTTATAGCAATAAAGTTTTGTTATTTTTTATTGGATTGTTGGGTTGGTTTACGAGGAGGGGGAGGAGATTACTGTGGAAATTATAGTTTGATAAATCTTTTTCCTTCGATCTCTTTTATTAGGTCTTTTAGTTCGAGGTTTAGTAGTATCTCGCTTACCTTACCGGCGGAAAGTTTGCTTGCTCCAATAATTTCATCTATTTGGATAGGTTCTTTGGTAATTAACCGGTAAATTATCTTTTCTTCTTCAGTTAGAGAAGTATTTTCTTTAACCATCTCTTTTTCAGCTGTTTTTTGAGGAAGCGCTATATGAATTTCTTCTAAGATATCCTGATAATTGTCTACTAATTTTGCTCCCTGTTTTATTAAATTGTGCGAACCGTTGGATAACGGAGAGTTTATATTACCGGGAATTGCAAATACTTCCCTGCCCTGTTCGAGGGCGAAATCGGCAGTGATTAGAGCACCGCTCTTTTCAGCTGCCTCCACTACCACCGTTCCCAGACTTAATCCGCTGATAATACGATTCCTGCGGGGAAAATTCTGTCTTTCCGGCAGAGTAGAAAGAGGAAACTCGCTTATTATTGCTCCTGATTCTTGTATCTCTTGAGCCAGCCTTCTATTTTCGGGAGGATATATATGGTCAATACCGCAACCCAATACTGCAATAGTGCGGCCATTTACTGAAAGTGCGCCTTTATGGGCGGCTGTATCTATTCCCCGAGCCATTCCGCTAATTATGGTCAATCCGGCTAAAGCTAAATCTTTGCTTAATTTTTCGGCTACCATCTTTCCGTAGTAGGTGGCTTTTCTTGTACCCACGATGGAGATAGAGTTTTTGTCTGACTCTACGACAGTGCCTTTAAAATATAAAACCGGAGGAGGATAATGTATAGTTTTTAGATTTTCGGGATATAGAGCATCCTCTATAGTAAATACATTGACTTTATTTTTATGTATTAAATCTAATTCCTGTTCGGGAATGATATTGTTTTTTTCTTCGAAGAGCCTGGAGGATATTTTTGGGCTCAAATTCAGTACTTTGGATATTTCTCCCGATTTCGCCTGCCAGGCAGTATCGGTAGAGCCAAAGTATTCAAGTAATTTGTAAAATCTTTTTGGACCTATATCTGATATTTTATTCCAGGCCAGCCAGTATTTTAATGAATTTTCTTTCAATTGATGTTCCTCCTCGATTTTGTAGGGGCACAATTCATTGTGCCCCTACAAAATAACTCCGAACCCTACTACCCGCTATACGCTATACGCTAAACGCTATTTTGACTAGTAAGGTCCTTTGCTGACTAAGATATTGACTTCTTTACTGCTTGAATTTATATTTCCAGGTTCAGGGGTTTGGGCAATAACCACGTTCTCAGGGACGGAAAAATGATAGGTGTAGGTGACTCTGCCTAAAATCAGACCGTCTTCTTCGATAAGAGCCATGGCTTCTTCCAGCTCTTTATTTCTGAGGTCGGGAATGTTTAAGGCAATAACCTTGTTCTCTTTGCTTACTACCACATAAATTTCTCTGTTCTTTTTTACTTTCGCCCCGCTGGCCGGATCCTGGGTGATGATTTTATTTTGAGAGATTCCTTCGTTAAATTCCTCGCCGGAGACATAAATCTTTAGCCCGGCATCATACAATTTTTCCTGAGCAATATTCAATTCATCACCGATTACCGAGGGGACTACGGTATCGGAAACATCAAACACGTTTTGGAATACCAGAAAGGCACAGACTCCGCCGGCAATGACTGCAAAAATTACGAAAGCCGGGGTGAGAAATGATTTAAAGATAAAACGAAAAATTTTCCCTATCCAATCCATTTATAACCCTACCCTTTTCTTACCATTTTTGCCATAAAGAATCCATCCAGATCTAAATCCGAATTAGAAAACCCGGGGAGTATCTGAATAAATTTATTTTGGTTGTGCTGATCTGAATCGTAGACCGGTAATTTTCGCTCTTTTATAAATTTACTTAAATCCTCTAACTCGAAATTAGGATGTTTCTCCAAAAATCTGCTTACTGCTTCCTCGTTCTCTTCCGGTTCGGTACTGCAGGTAGAATAGACTAATCTCCCTCCGATTTTCAGGTAATTAGAAGTGATGTCCAATATCTTCTCCTGCAGTTTGGTCAACCGTTCAAATCTTTTTGCATCATAAGTTTGCCATCTCAAATCAGGTTTTCTCCTGATCACTCCCAAGCCGGTACAGGGAACATCTATTAAAATTTTATCTGCTACCTTTAGGTATTTTTCAGCTAATATAGTGCCATTATTCTGCCGGGTCTTTACTATATCGATTCCTAATCTCCGGCAGTTATTTTTTACCGTTATTAATCTTGATTGATTGCTGTCCATTGCCAGGATACTGCCTTTGTTTTCCATCAACTGGGCAAGATGGGTGGTCTTCCCTCCCGGAGCACTGCAAACATCGATTACCAATTCACCGGATGAAGGGTCGAGCAGATGAGAAACCAGTATCGATGCTTCATCCTGAATCTGAAATAGTCCCTCCCGGTAAGCAGGAAATTTAGTGACATTAGCAAGTCCTTTAACCTGCAGTGCTTCTTCGGTAAACAGCCCTTCTCTTACTGAAATATTCTCTTTTTCTAAAATCCCTTTTAAATCAGAGCGGCATAACTTCAGGGTATTCGTTCTAATTACTAAAGTTGGTATCTTGTTATTCGCCTTACATATTGCAACCGTATCGGCAAAGCCAAATCTTTTTAACCAACGCTCGACTATCTGCAGGGGGTGTGAATAAATCGTAGAAATATACAGAGCGGTTTCTTTTTCCCTATCCGGCCAGCGAATATTCTCTCTGTTTCGAATAATATTTCTTAAAACCCCATTTACAAATTTAGCTATCCCGGGATTCCCGTATTTTTTTGCTAATTGGACCGATTCATTACATAGCGCATAATCAGGAACTTTGTTTAAAAATAGCAGCTGATAAACACCCATTCTTAATATATTTCTAATCAATACTGCTGTTTCCGATAGAGGTTTAGCAGAAAATTGCGATAGAGCCCAGTCTAATTTATCCCGGTTTCTTACCACTCCGTAGGTTATTTCGGTGATAAAGGCGGCGTCTCTGGTGGAAATTTTCTTTTTATCCAATGATTTGCTTAACAGAATATTGATGTAGCCCTGTTTGGAATCAATTTTTACCAAAATAATTAGTATGGTTTCTCTTATGGGATCAACTTCTATTTTTTTCATAGACCCGGTTTATTTTATTTCCCTTCTATCTTCTATTTCTCAGCACGATAAGCCGTAACAGATGAAAGACTGCCACCGAGGCAGCAGCCACATAGGTTAATGCCGCAGCATTTAAAACTTTTTTAATGGTATTAATTTCTTCTGTATCCGAAACAATATTTGCCCCAACCAACAGGTTTATCGCTCTCTTGCTGGCATTAAATTCGACCGGTAAAGTGACTAACTGAAACAGGACTGCTAAGGAAAAAGCGATAATGCCGATATCCATCAGGGCGGGAAAACTGAAGATAAAACCGATTAAAAACAGGGGAACTGCCATACTGGAGCCGATATTGGTGATCGGTACCAAATTACTGCGAAGGGAGAGCGGAAAATAATTTTTGGCATCCTGAAGGGCATGACCGATCTCGTGGGCTACAATTCCCTGGGCAGCTAATGATTTACCGTAGTATATTTCTTTGGAGAGGGCTAATTTTTTCTGTCTGGGGTCATAGTGGTCCGAAAGGCGGCCTTCTATCGGTTCTATCTTAATATTGCTCAAATTGTTTCGTAATAACAGTTCCTCGGCTGTTTCCTTCCCGCTTAACCCGTTTTTGGCTAATATTTTTGAATATTTTAAATAGGTTGTTTTAACCTTGTATTGGGCATAGAGGGTTAAAATTATGGCCGGTATTAAAATAATTATAGTACTGTCGAAAAAAAACATAAAAACCTCCTAACCTAATACTTCTCCTACTTTGATTTTATAGCCATTAACAAACTGCTTCGCGGTTAATTCTTTTGAGCCGGCAGGAATCAGCCTTAATATTTTTATCATTCCCTTATCCCCGGTAGAGATTAAAATACTATCTTTTTCAGTTTTAACTACCATTCCGGGTTTGGAAGAACCTGTGTCTGCTTCATCCTGATAATCATCCAGAAATCTTGCCCGGGTAATTTTCAGTTTTCTACCCTGATAATAGGTATAGGCACCGGGGAAGGGAATGGTTCCTCTGATTAGATTATAAACCTTTTCACCTTTATCACTCCAGTCTATTTCCCCATCCTCTTTATTCATCTTGCGGGCAAAAGTTGCCAGTTCATTATCCTGGGAGATTCTTTCTATCTTACCGCTTTTTATTTTTTCTAAAAGTTTGGGGAGGGTCCTGGCGCTTAAATCGGATAATCTGTAGTAAAGTTCCCCGCAGGTCTCATCCGGCAAAATGTCTATCTTCTCCTGAAAGATGATTTCACCGGCATCTACTTTCTCCTTCATAAACATAAAAGTTATCCCGGTCTCCTTTTCACCGTTTATAATAGCCCGGTTAATAGGGGCGGCACCCCGATATTTAGGCAGAAGGGAGCCGTGGATATTTATACAGCCTATTTTGGGAATATTTAAGATATGGCTGGATAGAATTTGGCCATAAGCGACAACCAGGACAATATCCGGGTTAAATTCTTCCATTCTCTTTATAGATTCCTCATTATTGATGTTCTCCGGCTGAAATACTTCCAGCCCCTTATCGAGGGCTATTTTTTTTATGGGGGTGGGCAAAATTTTTCTGCCGCGCCCCTT
>JAHIPR010000295.1 GCA_018903015.1 bacterium | reverse complement strand
GCAGAGTTAATTTAATCGGAGAGCATACCGATTATAATGAAGGTTTCGTTTTGCCTATGGCTATTGGAAAAGAGATAATTATGCTGGGGCAATCAAGAAACGATCGACTGGTTCAAGTTTATGATCTGGTTTATAAGACTAAAATTAAATTTTCTTTAGATAATCTAACTCCTCTCAAAAAAGATACGTGGGCGAATTATTTGATGGGCGTGATGGATGAAATACAAAAGTCAGGATATCTTTTACAAGGCGCAAATATTATTTTCAGCAGCAATATTCCTCAAAGAGCGGGTTTAAGTTCTTCTGCCGCCTTAGAGGTGGTTACTGCGTTAACTATGGCAAAATTAAATTTATTGGAAATTGAACCGGTAGAAATGGCTCATCTCTGTCGGAGAGCAGAGAATAATTTTGTCGGTGTAGCCTGTGGAGTTATGGATCAGTATGTTTCACGATTGGGGCGGAAAGGTAATGCTCTCCTTATTGATTGCAGAACTAATAATTATGAACTAATCTCTTTTGAAGATAGCAATTATCAGATTATAATTTGTAATTCAAAGATTCAAAGAGGGTTGGTTGATTCTGAATATAATAAAAGAAGAGAAGAATGTAAGAGGGCTGCTGATTTTTTTACTCATAGGTTAGGGTCTAAAATTCGTGCTTTACGAGATGTTACCATAGAGGAATTTAAGAGATATGAAGAGCACTTACCCGAAACTATTGCCCGAAGAGCCAGACATGTAATTTCAGAAAATTATAGAGTTCAAACTGGGGTACAAGCTTTAAGAGAGAAAAATTTTTCTGCTTTTGGTAAACTGATGATAAAATCACACCAAAGTCTTAAGGATGATTATGAAGTAAGTTGTCCTGAATTAGACCTCCTGGTTGATTTGGCTTTAAAACAGGAGGGAGTCTTAGGTGCCCGTATGACTGGAGCCGGATTCGGCGGTTGTACTGTAAACTTAATAGAAAAAAATTACATTGATGCCTTTAAGAAGAGCATTAAGAATGAATATAAAAAAATTACTGGTATTAACCTGGATATATATGTAACTTATCCTGCTGAAGGAGCTAAAGTTATAGAGTTAAGGCAAGGCAGTAAGGTAGGTAATAATGGATGAATTAAAAGTAAAAAAGAATAGAATTTATCATCTATTAGAGAATAAAGGATTAGACGGGATTATCCTGGTTAAAAATAGTAATATTGCCTGGCTGACCAGTGGCATGGAAAACAGGGTTGTTTTTACCAACGAAGAAGGGGCAGTTAGGTTAATTGTCTTAAAAGATAAAATTTTAGTTTTGACCAATAATATTGAAGCAGAACGGGCAATAAAAGAAGAAGGGCTGGGTAAAAAAGATTTTCAACTTATGGTTAACCAGTGGTATGAAGAAGATTCATTAAATGATTTAATAAGCAAATATCGTTTGGGCGCAGACTGTTATTTGCCCGGAGTAAATAATTTACAAGAAGAGATAAAAGAGCTGCGTTTTTCCTTATTACCTGGCGAGATAAAAAAATATAGAATTTTGGGGAGAGAAACTTCCCAGATTATGTCAAAAATTTGCAAAAACACAAGAATAGGAGAGACAGAAAATGAAATTAGAGGTAGGTTGGCCCAAAAGCTCTGGGGTAAAAATATTAACTCTCATTTAATTTTAATTGGTTCTGATGAGAGAATTTTTGCTTATCGCCACCCTATTCCAAAAGATAAAAAAATCAGGAAATATGTTATGGTGGTTGTTTGTGCCGAACGAGAAGGATTAATTGTAAATATAACTCGTTTTGTATATTTTGGTATAATTCCCCAGGAGTTAAAAGAAAAATTATGGGCGGTAGCTAAAGTGGATGCGAGTTTTATTTTAAATACTAAAATAGGTGTAAAAGTTGCTGACATTTTCCAGAATGCTATTAGTGCCTATAAAGAAGTCGATTATCCCGACGAATGGAAGCTTCACCATCAAGGTGGAGCTACGGGTTATGAGACCAGAGATTATATCACCACTCCTGATTCCCCCCAAATTGTCCAACCAAATCAAGCTTTTGCCTGGAACCCTTCCATTAAAGGGGCGAAAAGCGAAGATACTATCCTTGTTACTGAAAAAGGTTATGAAATAATAACTGATGATCCAGATTGGCCCAAGATTGAGATAAATTATAAGGGTAAGAAGATAGCCCGCCCAGCCATTTTGCAACTTTAAAACATTTTTCTTTATTATTTAATTTGAAAAAATGTTATTATATTTTAAATGAAACAAATAACGAGGAAATATTCGGAGGTGTTAAGGTTGGCAAAATACATCATGGCTCTGGATCAGGGAACTACCGGTTCTCGAGCGATAATCTTCAATCATAATGGAACTATAGTAACTACTGTCAGTAAGGAATTTAGACAAATCTATCCTAAACCTGGTTGGGTAGAACATGACCCCAGGGAAATTTGGTCTTCTCAGATAGAAGTGGCAGAAACTGCTTTAGATAAGACTGGCTTAGAATCCAAAGACATAGCCGCTATCGGCATAACTAACCAGAGGGAGACTACTATAGTCTGGGATAAAAAAACCGGTAAGCCGGTTTATAACGCTATCGTATGGCAATGTCGAAGGACAGCTCCCATATGTGACCAACTGAAGAAGAAAGGGTTGGCAGAGATCATCCAAAAAAAGACCGGGCTGGTGGTTGATGCCTATTTTTCCGGTGCCAAGATTAAATGGATTTTAGATAATGTAAGTGGGGTTAGGGAGAAAGCCAAAAAAGGAGAAGTCCTTTTTGGTACAGTGGACAGCTGGCTTATCTGGAATTTAACCAAAGGTAAAGCTCATGTAACTGATTATTCCAATGCTTCCCGGACAATGTTATTCAATATTCATAATCTTGATTGGGATGAGGAGATATTAACAGAATTGGATATTCCCCGAGAGATGCTCCCCAAAGTTTTGCCCTCGAGTTATATTTATGGAAGCACAGATAAAGAAATATTCGGAGCAGAAATTCCTATCTCTGGTGATGCCGGAGATCAGCAGGCGGCTCTTTTTGGCCAGGCCTGTTATGAGCCGGGTATGGCAAAAAATACCTATGGGACCGGATGTTTTATCTTGATGAATACCGGAGAAAAAATCGTTCCCTCCAAGAATGGTCTTTTGACTACTATTGCCTGGGGAGTTAATGGTAAAGTAGAATATGCCTTAGAAGGGAGTATTTTTATCGGCGGAGCTGTAGTCCAATGGTTAAGAGATGAAATTGGGCTTATAAAAAATTCTAAAGAAATTGAAAAATATGCGCTAAAAGTTAAAGATACTACTGGAGTTTATTTAGTTCCCGCCTTTGTGGGTCTTGGCGCTCCTTACTGGGATATGTATGCTCGGGGTATCATTGTAGGGCTAACCCGGGGAGCAAAAAAAGAGCATATCTTAAGAGCAGCGGAAGAAGCAATAGCTTATCAGAGTCGTGATGTACTGGAAGTTATTCAAAAAGATTCAGGGATTAATTTGAAAAAATTAAAAGTGGATGGCGGGGCAGTTAGAGACAACTTCTTAATGCAGTTCCAATCCGATATCCTGGGAGTTCCGGTGGTGAGACCTAAGGTGATAGAGACAACTGCCCTGGGTGCAGCATATCTTTCTGGTTTAGCGGTTGGTTATTGGAAAGACAAAGAGGAAATTGCCCAGAAATGGAAAGTAGATAGAGAATTTTCCCCCAATATGGATGAAGAAACAAAAGAGACATTATATAAGGGCTGGAAAAAAGCAGTCAGCAGGTCTCTAAAATGGGAAGAAAAAGAGGATTAAGAAAGAAAAATATAAAGAGTAAATAAAGCCAAGCTTTATAATTTCACATCCCCACCCCCTTCAATAATGCCCTAAAAACGCACGGAGAGTGCCTTTAAACGCGCCTTAATTTTCAAAAAATCGGCAATTACGACCCCCATTTTTAGCCTATTTTTGCCTCCCCGAAATCCTGAAACCCTTATAAAAAGCCACTTTTAGATTTCGGGATGAGGGAATTTTAATCAAAAAAACACCGTTTTTGAGGGGTAAAAGTACCTATTTTTTAAAATTGTGCGTCTGAGAGCGTTTAGGTGATTATTCCTTGAAACCCTTATTATATAAGGCTTTCAGGAAGGCATTTTTCCACATAGTTTACACATTTTCCCCATTTATAAGTAAACATTGTTAGTTTTAATCCCTTTGTCATTATGGCAGATTCTCCGCAATTGCACCTTGCACCTTGCAACTTTTTTCTCCAAAAAGAAGGATTTTATAAACCTTTTGTCGTATTAGAGTAATGTTATAGAAAAATTAGAAAAGATTATTTTTATTGCTCTCTAGTGGCGGCTTAATAAGGTAAATATAGATTCTTAAAGTGTGGCAAACAATCGGCCTCTATCACAATAGGTTAAGGAGAAGAATATGTCAGAAATAAAAAAACTTGATTTAAGGTCAATGGATATCATTGGAGAACAGAAAGAAAAGTTACGCCAGTTATTCCCTGAGGTTTTTAATGAAGACAAGATTGATTTTGAGAAATTAAAACTTACTTTGGGTAAGGCAATTGAAGTGGGAAAAGAACGCTATGGGATGACCTGGCCGGGCAAAGCCGATTGTTTTAAGATTATTCAGAGTTCAAGCATTGGAACGTTAAAACCTTGCCGAGAGGAGTCTGTCAACTTTGATGCTACCGAGAACCTATTTATTGAAGGAGATAATCTTGAAGTATTAAAACTTCTGCAAAAATCTTACTTCGGTAAAATTAAAATGATTTATATTGATCCGCCTTATAATACTGGCAATGATTTCATTTATCCCGATGATTATAAAGAGAATCTGAAAACCTATTTACAATATACCGGACAAATTGATGCTGAGGGCAAAAAGTTTTCTACTAATACTGATACAGAAGGAAGATTTCATAGTAAATGGCTTAATATGATGTATCCAAGATTATTTTTGGCAAAGAATTTACTCAGTGATAATGGAGTTGTTTTTATAAGCATTGATGATAATGAGGTATCTAATCTGAGAAAAATATGTGATGAAATATTTGGAGAGGAAAATTTTATTGCATTACTGATTTGGAAATGCAGGGCTGGTGGAGGAAGTGATAGTAAATATTTTGCAAAAGACCATGAATATGTTCTTGCATATACTAAAAATGAAGTGGTTCTAAATAGACTTTATATTGATTTCTCAGAAGAAGAGAAAAAGAAATTCAATTTAGAAGATAATCGTGGAAGATATTTTTTGAAAACGCTTGAAAGGCCTGAACAATTAGGTTCAAGACCCAATCTCCAATATAAAATTATTCTGCCTGACGGATCTATTATATTTAAGAAAACAAAAGACAAGAACTATACATGGGTTGTAAGTGAAGCTAAATTCAAGGAATTGCGTAAAGAAGATAGGATTGTGTTTAAACAATTTAAGGATAAATGGATGGTTTTTCGTAAACTATATCTTTATGAAAATGATTCTAACGGACAACAGAGAAAGAAAAAACCTCGTTCTATATTAGATAAAGTTGGTTTGACTAGAGATGGGGGTACCGAATTAAAGAAATTATTAGGTAATAGGGATTACTATAGTTTTCCCAAACCCCCAACGTTGATAAAACATTTTATTTCAATAGTTGCTAATAATGAAAATGATATTATTTTGGATTTTTTTGCTGGCTCAGCTTCTACTGCTCATGCGGTTTTAGATCTAAACAAAGAAGATGATGGTAATCGTAAATTTATAATGGTTCAGCTTCCCGAAATTTGCAACGAAAATTCAGAAGCCTACAAAGCAGGTTTTAAAACTATCGCCGATATCGGCAAAGAGCGAATCCGTCGCGTAATAAGAAATATTAAAAAAGAAACAGACCAGACTCTGTTTAAGAATAAAAAAATGGATTTAGGCTTTAAAGTTTTCAAACTCGATAAATCCAATTTTAAAATCTGGGATACGGAACAAATTTCACCGGACAAGGCGTCTCTTGAAAAACAATTAGAACTTCATATCGACCATATTAACTACAAAGCAAGCCAGGATGATATTTTGTACGAGATTCTTCTTAAAGCCGGATTTGAGTTGACCACGAAGATTGAGAAGATTAAGCTGGCAGAAAAAGCTGTTTATTCCGTAGAAGGCGGAGCTATGCTTATCTGCCTTGAAAAAGAGCTTACCAAAGAAGTCATAAAAGCGATG
>JAHIPR010000294.1 GCA_018903015.1 bacterium | reverse complement strand
CTTGAATTTAATCGGTAAATCGGTAAATCGGTCAATCGGTCAATTGAATCTGATTGGCAGATTGTTCTTTGATTGGTAGATTGTCAGATTATTTACTTGTTTTTGATTTTGTTTTTATTTGTATTCGATCGGTAGATTGAATTTGATATATTTGACATCCCAAATCTTTTACAGTATAATTTTCTTAAGTTCAAATCCTGAACATAAATTATACAATTTAATCATTATACTTTGCTTGGGGAACTCAGGGAAAAATGATTCAAAACTTATTAGAAAATAGGTACCAAATTATGAGAGAGCTAAAGAGAATAAAAAATATACTAAAACAGCATAAAGAAGAATTGGAAAAAAGATTTAAGGTCAAGGAAATAGGCACTCAAACCACGAATTGGGAAATATATTTTAAGAGAGGTTGTATATATATGATAAAACAAAAAAAATTCCAAAATCATTAAGGGATAAATATCCTGATATTCCTTGGAAAAAAATGGCGGGAATGAGAGATAAATTAATCCATGAATATTTTTACCCTCACTCGAAGATTTAATTAGCCGAGGCTGGATTAAAGCCAAAAAACTAAGTGGCCGTAAAATTCTCTATCTGATCACCCCCCAAGGTATGGCCAGAGCTACTACCTTAATCTATGACCAGTTTTCGAGAGACCCAGAACTACTACCAATACACCAAAGAACTACTAACTTCCTATCTTGCCGACCTTTATAACCAGGGCAAAAAGAGGGTAATCATCTATGGAACCAACCAGCTGGCCGAGATAACCTATCTTTTCCTCCTGGATAGTCCCTTAAAACTGCACTCTATTATAACTGACGTTCCATCCAAAAAGAAATTCCTTGGCCATGATGTTCTAACTCTATCTGACTTTGCTCAAAAAATATCTGAAACATCAAATCTCGAAAACTTAATCGTACTTTCCGCTATCAGTCAGGAGAAGCACGAAGAGAAGAAAGAACACAAAGGAGAAGGGGAAGATAAAACATTATCTTTAGAAACTGAAATAAAAAAATACAAAAATATTAAAGATAATCTGAAGATTGTTAATCTCGAAGATATTTTAAAAAATTTAAAAACTTGACCCTTGCACCTTGCAACTTGTAACTAAACGACCGAAGGGAGATTTAAATCTCGAATCTATCCTTAAAAGGTAGAGGTCAGATTCATCTGACCCGGCTCATACTTTATTTTTTTGAGAAGCCTTCCCCTGTCAAGAAATTGGAAAATTAACCAAAGAGATGATAAAATAACAATAAACAATAAATGAATAATATAACTATCTTCGTAAAGCAAAATAATAGGAGGCAAACACTATGTTTCAAGATAATTTATCAAAAAGAATAGAAATAAATCCCCAGACCCCCACTATTCAAGCTGCCTTAGAGTATGCTGCAGAATTAGTTCATGGAGAAGAGGTTCATTTACTAAGAGCGGTAAAGTAAATTATGAAATTTCTTATTGATGAAAGTGTATAAAAGCCAATTGTAGACTGGTTAAGAAATTAAAAATACGATGTAATTTATATTACAGAAAAGTCTCCTGCGATAACCGATGAAGAAATTATTAGGTTTGCTAATAGTGAAAGCAGGATTCTTATAACCAACGATAAAGATTTTGGTGAATTAATTTTTCGTCAAGGTAGAATTACTCAAGGAATACTACTTAATGCCTCACATAAAAATGTATTTGAACTAATTGTTAAATCGATAAATTGGCAAATTATTGTGACTTTGCTGGGGTCATTCTCACTTTCCCCTATGTCATTCCCATGGAAATGGGAATCACTAAAAACCAAATACTAACGACCAACGACTAAATGCTAAATGTATCTTTCATTTTTCCCGACCGGTAGACTGGCAGACCGGAGGACTGGAAGACCGGTAAACTGGACAACGCACAAGCAAAATTTGACATCACAATTCTTTTACAGTATAATTTTCTTAAGTTCACATCCTGAACATTATTATAAATATAAATAGAGGGAATAATTAAATGAATGCAAATTTAAAAGAAGCCTTAAGATGGATAAGGCAGGCAGATAAAGATTTAAGTAGTGCAAAAAATAGTTTAAAAGCAGGTGATT
>JAHIPR010000293.1 GCA_018903015.1 bacterium | reverse complement strand
TATCCATTAATATCTGGCGATGGCTATCCGGTGTACTTTTTATTTGTTCCCATGTTTTGCCTATCTCTTGACAGGCGATTTCAATGACTTTATCTCTTGTGCAATAGCTATGAATCTTTTTTACAGCAGGAATCTCTTTTTATATCCTGTAATATCCTGGGGTCAGGTCTTGCAATATCACTTTTCATCTTCCCCTCAATTTTTTTAATCGCTCCACTTACTGTAGTATAATGCACACCAATATATTCTACTATATCTTTTAAGGTACAGCCATACTATCGATGAGCTTCATACATCACTTGCTCTTTTGACTTCTGGTCTTTAGGTTTAGAAATCTCATTTAAGGGTGGCCTGGTTAGATAGCGCTGTCCTCTGGTTATCTCCTTTATCTTTCTTTACCTCTCATTAATTGATAAATTATAAATAGGATTAAATTCTCCTACCGCTGGTGAAAGATTAAATTTCTTACGGAATAATAGTCAATAAAATTATAGATAAAGCCCTAAACCATAAAATGGCTAGGGCTTTATCTAAAGCATTTCTTTGATTTTTAGTAATTAGTAATAAGATAAACTAATTATATAATTTTTTGTAGAGTTCGTTAGTCTATTATTCATTTAAGGCGTTAACCCAAAGTTTTTATATAGGAAGTCTATTGATATCACTATTTAGTATTCCAATCTTCTTATTTATCTTTTCCTTTGTCTTTTCCCTTGTCTTTTCCTTTGTCTTTTCCCTTATCTTTTTTCCCATCACAGCAAGGCATCAAAATCACCTCACTTTCTAATAAATATTAAGCAAGAAACACAATCACCGAATTTAATCGACCCTTTATGGTAAGATATATACAACAAAAAAGACTTTTTGTCAATATCTTTAATCTTTAATCTTTAATCTTTATGTTATTTACAAATCAAAAGTGCACTGTTTTTTAGTATTTCAAATTGGATATCGTTTGCTCCCGGCCGCAATGCCCCAATAACTCTTATAGGTTACTCTTTGATTTTATTTATTTTACCTCTTGCAATAGAAGCAAATATACCAAAAAAACAAAGTATTGTCAGTATAATAAAAGTTACTTTAATGCTTATAATAAAATTGGGATGGTTACTACGGCTGATTTGAATATTCCCCATATAAAAGACCATAACCAAGGAAGTTATCCCCATGCTAAAGGCCTGCCCTACTGAACGTGCTGAACCGATAATCCCTGATGCAACACCATAGTATTTTTTTGTCACTGAACCCATGATTGCATTAGTATTCGGCGATGAAAAAAGTGCAAAACCAAAACCGACTACTGATAATACGACAACAATATACTTTATGCTGGTATTTTCAGTTAGAAAGATAAAAAAGGCAAGACCGGCTGAAGTTACGGCCATACCTAAGGAGGCAACCGTTTGAGGCTCAATTCGGTCTGACAACCCACCAGCAATAGGTGAGAACAAAGCCTGGACCAGGGGTTGTGCTACCAGGATTAAACCAGCTTGCTGGGGATCAAAACCTTTGATATACTGCAAATACAGGCTCAATAGATAACTAATTACAAAAGTCGCACTATAATTAATCAATGCCGCAAGAGACGAAAAGGTAAGTATTTTGTTGTTTTTTATTAAAGTCATATTCAGTATAGGATTTTTTATTCTATTTTCATAAAAACCAAAAATGATCATTAATATGAATCCCATGAGCATTAGTATAGGACCCCAAAAGGAGCGAACAAGGGAAAGGCCATATACAACCCCAAAAAGACCAACAGTATAAATTATCGAACCTTTATAATCAAACTCTTCACCCTTTGCCTCAGCCCAGTTCTGCTTTAAATTCAATAAAATGATGATAATAATAATTCCTATAGGTACAACCAAAAAGAAAATACTTCTCCAGCCCAGGTATTTTGTTAAAAATCCACCTAAAAATGGTCCAGAAGATAAACCGATATAAGTTGCAGCTACATTAATTCCGAGTGCCCTGCCCCTATTTCCTTGAAAATATACCGAACTTAGTATTGATACTAAGGTTACAGATACCATTGCACTGCTTATTCCCTGCAAAACTCTAGAGGCAATTAACATACCTGCGTTGAAGGATATGCCGCAAATGATAGATGCAAGAGTAAAAAATGACATACCATATAGAAGAAGCCTCTTTCGGCCAAAGATATCTGCTAATCTTCCAAATGGTAAAATAAAAACGGCTATAGATAACATAAAAGATAACACAACCCAATTCAGTAAAACTGTATTCATTGCAAACTCTTTACCTATAGAAGGTAAGGCAATATTAACAGATGACACCATAAATGGTACAATAAATGCCCCTAAAGTAGCTACTAATAATACTATTTTTTTATTTAGTTTATCTTCCATTAAATATTTCTCCAATCTAACTCTCTTCTCCATATACATCATCTTTTCTTAATAAAAAAATATTGGGGTCAAATCTTTATTCTTGACAGCCTTCTTCAATTCTTCTAACTAAATCCCTTAATGCACTATCATTAAATAATTTTCCCCTTAACCTTCTTCTTCCCACACTAACCGTACTATAATCCAAAGCTACAAGTTCTCCAATTTCTCGATTATTTAAACCGGCATAACGATATAACATATCCATTAATATCTGGCGATGGCTA
>JAHIPR010000292.1 GCA_018903015.1 bacterium | reverse complement strand
CCGGACCATCGAATCATGCTTCCTGCATCTGCCTTCTTGGGAGGAATTTTTCTTATTCTATGTGATGTATTGGCTCGAACTGTAATCGCGCCGACTGAAATACCTATCGGAGCAATCACTGCTATAGTCGGTGCTCCTTTATTTATTTATCTTTTAAGGAGTAAAAATAAATAATATGGCTGATAACAACAATATTTTAACTTTAAAAGGAGTTCACTTCTCTTATAATGATAGTCGGGAAATATTATCAGATATAAACTTTTATCTACCAAAAGGAGAGCTGTTAGGAATTATCGGGCCTAACGGCTCCGGAAAGACCACTCTTTTAAATGTTATTTCAGGAATATTAAAACCAAAAAAGGGGGAAATATTTCTCCTCAACCAAAACCTTAATAAACTTCCCATTGAACAAATTGCCAAATTCATCTCGGTAGTACCTCAAGATACCTGGGTCACTTTTAATTTCAAAGCAAAAGAAGTAGTATTTATGGGAAGGCTGCCTTACATTTCTCGATTAAAGGGAGAAACCCTTGAAGATTATCAAATATCTCGAGAAGCAATGAAAAAAACCCATTCTTTATCCCTTTCTGAAAACAATATTCAGGAAATAAGTGGAGGCGAAAGACAAAGAGTTTTTATGGCTAAAGCCCTGGCCCAAACTCCACAGCTTCTACTTTTAGATGAATTTACTTCCCACTTAGATTTAAACTATAAATACGAGATGTTAAATCTCTTAAAAAAGGCTCTTGAAGAAGAGGGATTGACTATTATTTCTGTCTTTCAAGACTTAAATTTAGCCAGTATCTCTTCTCATCGCCTTCTTCTTTTAAATGAAGGTAAAATAGAAAAGATAGGAGTTCCTCAAGAAGTACTTACTAAAGAAATTATACAAAAGGCCTATGGAGTTAGACCAATATTGATAAACCATCCTGACCTCAAAGTCCCCCAGGTGATAATGTAAAATTACCAAACCAACCAAAGTAACGAGATAAAGAGAAGTTACTGGGGCCGAATCTTTATTCTTGAAATGACCTCCCTTTTCTCCTTTTACAAGGCCTTCCTTTAGAAGTCTATCTATTATAGTAATATCTGAAGCCTCGACCTTCTGGATAAGAAACTCCTCAGACCCCATAAGTTGTCCGCTAAAAATTACCGGATTATTGGCCTGGTATACCTGTCTCCTGTCACTCTTTTTCTTTTTTAATATTATTATATATAGGTAACAGAGATTTTTTTATAACATCCATTACATATTCAAATTCAATATTCTGATGACCTATCTTTTTTAGAAATAATCTCCATTGATTTATTCTATTATTATCTTCGATAAACTCTTTCTTAAAAACCTGATCAAATTTTAGAATATCTGTTTCTCTTCTCATAAAAGTTTCTACTATGGCCTTCTGCAAAATATCTCTATTCTATTAAAATTTTTTTCAGATAACAAAATAAAAATATCGTAAAAATCTTTCATCCTGCTGTTCAACTCTCCCAAAGAAACAATAGCTTCAAATTTTTCTGCTACAACAGATTCAAAAGAATACATCTTTATTTTAGGATAATCCATGTCCAGAAGTACAGGATAATCAGCTGTAATAACTTCCGGTACAACAATATCGTTGAAACCTATATCTACCCAAAGCATCTCTTTGGCTTTTCCCAAATATCCGGTTAATTTTACTCTTATTCCTCCATGCTCCGCTTCCTTCTTTATTTCTTCAACAGAAACAGAATTAGGGTTGAATACAATACCATCATTGTATTCAACCCTACATATCTTTCTAAATACCTCTTTTATATTCTCCATATTATTTGATATTTGATAAGCCAGGAAATCTATATCTCTGGTCGGCCTACCCGTAAATCCAGACATTGAAAATAATAACAATCCACCTTTTAATATAAAATTATCTTTATACTCAGAGATACTTAACCGATATAATAATCTCTCTTGCATGTATAACTGCAAGATCAGATTAAAAGTTTTTTTGTACTCTTTCGCAATGTTTTTGAGTCTTGCTTTAATTGAAGCATCCATATTTATTATTTCATTTCTCACATAAGTACCTCCATATATTGCTGAACAACGTCTTTAACCTTTGCTTTAGCAGCATAATTCATAAGTTTAGAAATGTTTTTATCTCTTCTTTTAACATATTCCTTAATGCTTTCTACAATAATATCTTTGCTGATTTTATTTCTGTACCTAAGGCAATCACATATAGTTTTTTCAATATTATATATCTTGAAAATATTTCCATTTATATCTATTTTTTCTACTCCATCTATATAATATTTATCAGAAAAATAATAAAGTTTTATAGGTGGATAATCGGGTAGTTTCATATTATAATTTCTCCTGACTGCTATCGTATATTCCCCCGGCGTATAAGTGGTAAGCTCATAGTAAGCCAGAGCTGATACAAGACAAATAACTCCATGGTGAATAATTTTGGATACATTAATCAGTTCTTCTTCAACATCAAATTTTGCATCCTTCCATCTATAAAGACCTTGTTTTATTCTTTCGATAACACCCTCATTAATTAAATCTCTTAAGTATCTTCTGTTTATACCTTGAGAACTTATATCTTTTGTTCTAATATAGCCATTGTTAATATAAAAAGCTTCTTTAATTTTTTCTTTAATTTTATTCTTCAACTTCATCACCTTAAATTTCACAATCTCACGGCATTATGCTTTATTGCCGTAGGATTTGTATATTTCTTTCCTTATTATACTTCTCTTCTTTTTTTTTGCAAGTATATCTAATATTCTAATTAAAATAGGAATACATCCTATTCTTTTCTTTGGTTTAACTTTCCCTTTCACGAGTTCTTCCTTTAGGACGTCTATCTATAATAATACCTAAAGCCTCAACCATCTGGTTAAGAACTCCTCAGACCCCATAAGTTGTCCGCTAAAAGTTACCGAATTATTGAGCTAGTACATGTGTCCCTTGTATATTAATAGTCACTTATTATTGATCAAGAAAAGATGTTAATATGATACTGGATGAGTTTGTAGTTGGTTTAGGCCGTTGTGTCCCTGCATTTTTTTGAATTCTTCACTGTATTGTCTTCTATTTCCTTCCATATTTTCTGAACCTCCAATCATTTAATTATAGCTCTTAACTTGGTGTCCAGTAAAGCGGGGGAGGTTCAATACGAGAAAATAACCATGGTTGCTTAACTGATTGTCCGTTTTATCGGGGGAAGACCAAATTCTTTTGAACACTTGACAAGTTTAGTGAAACAATTATAATGGTTAATATAACAGTAAAAATGCCATTTATTAAAGGAGGTAGATAAAAGTGGTACAAGCTAGATGCGAAATGAAAAAATGTAGTAAAGTGCAGATGAATAAGAAGGAAAAAGAAGAAATAAAAATGATTGAAGAGGATTTATGTAAGTATAACGAGGAGACTTTACATTTTAAAAAGAAAGATGCTAAAAAACTTGCGCAACTGATGACAAGTGGCTTTTATATAAATAATGAGGAGGACTAGCTTAGTTTAATTCCAAGAAGTAATTTACTTCTAACTCACTAAATTAGATTTGATTAAGATCGCTTTTTATCCTTATGGAAAAGGAGGTATAGTTTTTGTCTTTAAAAAATGATATGTTTCTTGACCTATTCTCATATAAGGACCTGATCAAGAAGATACTTGGGATTGATAGATCTATAGAGAACACAATTAAAAATGGACCTCGTTTAGCATTTAGCCCAATATTTCGTAAAACAGCGAAAGGTAATAAACTTTTAGCTGCAGTTGACCTTGATGCAGAAAGGACAATGAGGAATATTTTAATGAATAAACTTGGAAAAGATAAAGTCTTTGTGATTGGCGAAGAGAGTTTTCATGAGAAGACTGATTTGAGCAAAGAAACCAACAAAATAATAGCTTTGATGGATATGGTAGATGGAACGGACCTTCTTGAACGAGGTTTTTCAAATTGGTGTTCTGCAATTACCTTTTACCGAGTTAATAATAATAAAGAAGTTAAAATTCTAGGTGCATTTATAGCAGTCCGAGGTGATTATATCTATTATGCTACTGCTGACAGAAAGGGAGCTTACAAGAGACGATTAAGCGAAACATTAGGAGATCAAGAATTTTCACTTGCTGGGCCTTCAAAATCTCGAGAACTTAAAGATGCAAGTATTTGTATGTATGCTCAAAAAAGCAA
The DNA here is from genome assembly GCA_018903015.1 of bacterium. The sequence continues at coordinate 1,552 of JAHIPR010000292.1, read as the reverse complement.
GAATCTATTACAACTCCTTAGGTTAAATAACAAGAAGAAATTTGTCCATTGGCTTAATGAAATTGGAGACATTGAAAAGAAGAACAGAGATATAGGCAATAGCGAAAGTATTAAGTTCCGATTTTATAATTTTGCTGGCAACCCAATGATGGCTAAGCTTGGAGATGGTATTGTGGATATAGTATTAGATCTTAAGGGACAAGCTCCGCATGATGTGGTAGCAGGAGCATTTATTGCAATGAAAGCAAAAGCGGTTTTAGGAAAGATTAATGGGGAAAAATTCACACTTAAGGGATTATCAGATTATTTATTGCACCCAAGCAAATTACTGATTAAGTATATATTAGCTGCAAATGAATCTGTTCTAAAAGAGTTTAGTGATCTTCTTAGCGATCTTCAGTAGTTTTTGTAATTGATTTGACCAACTGTTTAAAACATACTTTGGTACATTTTCCTTTTAACTCCCATCCTTTCAAATTTTAAAATTCTTGCCTAACAAATAAAACGTATTGTCAAGAGATCCCTTTGACGCTGACCCCATAGGCTTTTCGCTAAAAGTTTCCGAATTATTGAGCTAGTACATGTGTCTCTACTTATTCCATTTATTCCAAGGAATTGACCGGTAATCTTGAATGTCTAAAAACCAATGTGGCCAAAAACCTTCTTTTAAAATCACGCGACTTTTTGTTATTTCTATCTCTCCCTTTTTAAATATAGGACCACCAATGACAAAAGTGTGAAATTCACCATTTTCGCCGCAAGGACAAATATTTCTCTTTTTAAGCTCTTCTAAAAGTTGTTGATCTACTTCTCGACCAATAAAATCTTTGTCAAACAAATCTGCCTTAGCACTAACTACCACTGCTTTGAAACCTAAACAGATAAATTCTTCAATAATTTTCTCTGGCGGTGTTTGCCACAAAGGTTCTATCATCTTTATTTTTAAATCTCGACAAACTCTTCCCACCCAATTTTTATGCTCTGTTAAATAAATATCTCCAAAAACCATACCTTTGACCCCTTTTGTTTTCAAGTAGATTACTGCCTCTTTAAACTCCTTTTCATAAAGTTCCATATTTATGCTAACTTCTTTTTGAAACAAAGGAACACCAATCAGGTTTGCTTGTAAATTAATCAATTCTTTCCGAATGCCATGAAAACAACATCTTTGGTATTTTTTCGAAATTAAATTTAAAAGAAATCCTATCTGGTAGCCTTTACCCATTGCTTTATAACAAGCCAAACAGCTATCTTTGCCTCCACTCCATGAGACAATAACTCCTTTCATATTTTGCGGGTTATTGAACTTAACCAAGACAATCTCCTTTTCCATTTTTTTTAGAATTATGCCAGGGGACGATTCTTTGACACACTTCTACCCATTATCAAAAATGGCAATAGATTATTTTCCCTGATATTGAAAAATGTATAATTAAAACATTATACTGTAAGACCCCTATACTCTTTTTATAGTATAATGCACGCCAATTTATTCTGCTATATTTTTAATGTACCAAAGAATCGGCCCCTGTCACATTCAATTGATCAATAT
>JAHIPR010000291.1 GCA_018903015.1 bacterium | reverse complement strand
TTTGCTTACAACGATATGATGGCCTTTGGGTCTATGCAGGCTATAAAAGAAAAAGGTTTAAGAATACCAGAGAATATCGGATTGGTCGGTTATGATGATATCCCCTTTTGCTCTCTTACGTCTCCTGCATTAACTACTATCAGATTAAAGAAACAGGAATTAGGTATAGAAAGTGTTAAACTATTACTTTCTCGTATAAATGGTAATCGGAAAAAAGCCAAAAAGATAATGTTAGATGTAGAGTTAATTGTTAGAGAAACGTAATGATTAATATTGAAAAATTAATTTGTATTATAATTTTCTGCTATTTATTAGTTTTTTGAGGAGGTAATTTGTGACAGAAAAAAGAAACTTTAAAAATGCAGTAAAGATGAATAATATTGAAAAATATTTTGGGCATGTTGCTGCACTTAAAGGAGTAAACTTTGAAGTAGGAGTTAATGAAGTGGTAGGATTAATTGGGGATAATGGTGCTGGTAAATCAACATTGATTAAAATTATAACTGGAGTTTTCCCTCCCACCAAAGGGGAATTATATATTCGTGATAAAAAAGTATCTCTTAAAGATTATAATGTTAAACAAGCTTATAAATTAGGGATTGAGACGGTATATCAAGACAAATCATTAGGAGAAAAACAGGATCTGTGGAGAAACTTTTTTATTGGCAGACAAATTACTAATCGTTTGGGATTTATTAGGGTTCGTGAAGAAAAAGAGATTGCCCAAAAGATTATGTTTGATATGATTGGCTTTCGAGGGGCGGGGATTACTGCAGAATCTAAGGCTAATAAGTTGTCAGGGGGGGAGAGACAGGGAATTGCAATTGGTAGAGCAATGTACTTTGATGCAGAACTGATAATACTTGATGAGCCAACCTCAGCTTTATCACTTAAGGAAGTTCAGAAAGTATTAAATTTTGTAAGAAAGATAAAAGAATCCGGAAGGGCTTGTATATATATTTCTCATATTTTATCAGATGTATATGAAATTTCAGATAAATTTATAATTTTAGATCGAGGGGAAGTAGTTGCCACTATTAAAAAAAGTGAGGTAACTCTAAAAAAGCTTAGTGAGTTTATGCTTAAATATGCACATGCAAAATAAGGAGAACATCAAATAATGAATCATTTAAAACTATCTATTGCTAAATTAGTAAAAATTGAAGGTCTAACAATTATAGGAGTATTTATTGCTTTAATGATCCTTTTCATTATGACTGCTCCTCATGTATTTACTGGTTATAGGATTTATATGTCCTTTTTACAAACAGTTCCTCCACTTTTAATCTTAGCCTTAGGTCTTACTTTGGTCATTACAGCCGGAGAAATGGATTTAAGTTTTTCAGCAATAATTGCCTTTTCTGGTTTTGTATTTTGTTACATTTTTCGTACCTTCGGAACACCCTGGTTAGCTTTTATTCTCGCACTTTCTTCCGGTGCTTTAGTAGGTCTTATTAATGGGTGGATGGTTGCAAAAGTTGGGATTCCTTCTATAATGGCTACTTTAGCAGCCCAATTTTTTTGGAATGGTTTGACTATTCTTTTATCTGGTGGACTTTCTTGGAATATTAAGGAGATTAGACCATACTTCATTCATACTTTATTTGTAGGAAGAATTGGAGGTTTAGTGCCTGCTCAAAGTTTATGGGGGGTTGGTGTTGCGGTATTTTTGTGGTTTATTCTCAATAGACATACTTTTGGTGAACATATTTTGTTTATTGGTGATAATGAAGAAGTAGCCAAAGTTATGGGAGTAAATGTTATTACCACTAAAATAAAACTCTTTATATTTATGGGAATAATATCTGCTTTTGCCGGAGTTTTATTAACTTTAGAGATGATAAATTTTTGGACAACTCAAGGAGCAGGACTTCTTTTACCGACTATAGCAGCAGTCTTTATCGGTGGGACTTCTATCGCTGGAGGGTATGGAACGATTATAGGAAGTTTTTTTGGTGCTTATATTGTAGGTTCCTTAGAAGCAGGAGTAGTTGCCAGCGGAATTGGGGGATACTGGACACGTTTAGTTACTGGTCTGGTAATGGCTGCTTCTGTTAGTTTAAATATTATATTAAGTCGAGAAAAAGGGAAAGGGCTAAAAGAGAGAATAAAAGAATCTATTTTTATTAAAAAAGGAGGCGAGAAAAGTTCTTTATTAAAGAGAGAAAATCTAAAAAATATCTGAAAAAAGGAGGTGAATAAATAGAAAAAATTATAATTTTTTAACAAAAGAAAGCTTAGTATAAAATAGAATTAAAGGAAATACGATTTTTTCTGTTTATATTAAATGTATAAGCTTTCTAAAAGTTTTAAAATATTTAAAAAATAGGAGGAAAGTAAAAATGAAAAAGTTTCTAATAATTATAATTATGTCTTTAATTATGTGTGGTTTATTGTTCGGTACAGGTTTAATTGCAAGTGCCGCAGGAGATGAAGAACCATTAGGTTCAGGGATGGTAATTTACATGCAGATGGGTGGTACAGAAGGTGATCCCTCGACCCTTGCTCGTACAAATGGGGCAAGGATTGCTGCCGCGCACTTGGGAGTTAAGCTCATTGAACAATATTCAGCATGGCAACCAGAAAAAATGATTAACCAATTTAAAGAGGCTCTCGCTGCTTCACCTGATGGCATTGTTATTATGGGACATCCAGGGGAAGGTGCATTTGAATCACTGGTTGAAGAAGCAATAAGTAGAGGGATTATAGTAACTAGTGGAAATAATCCTCTTCCTAACTTACAGGCGTTGTATCAAGATAAAGGATTTGGTTATGCAGGGGCGGATCTTCATGCAGGTGGCTATTTAACTGGTCAGGCCATGTTAAAACAGGGGCTTAAATCTGGAGATAAAGCTTTAGTGTATGGACTTTTCTCACAAGAAGGAAGAAGAAAAAGCGAAATGGGAGTAGTAGATGCACTTGAAGATGCAGGACTAACTGTAGAAAAGTTAGATATTTCTCCCGATGTAGACACAGAGGCATCTCTTTGTATCCCTATTCTTACCGCCTACCTGGAGAGAAATCCTGAGGTAAAAGCTATTGGTACCCAGCACGGTAATGTAACCTCAAACATAATGAAAGTGTTGCAGGCAGCAGGTAAAAAACCAGGTGAGGTCATTTGTGGAGGAATCGATCTTTCACCCGCTACTATTGAAGGTATTGAAAAAGGGTATGTAAGTGCATCATTTGATCAGATGCTCTATCTGCAAGGATTTTTTCCTGTTTTACAGGTAGTACTAATGAAAAAATATAATATCCCTGGTCTTGTTATTAATACAGGAGTAGGTATTGCTACCCCACAAAATATTGGAGAATTAAAAACATTAATAGAGCAAGGCGTTAGGTAATATATTTTTTTCAACTAGGGAGGAAAGAGTGGATAACCCCTTTCCTCCCTGTTAGTTATACTTTACCGGTAATATTGATTAGAGAAGTGTTCAGGATTATCTTTTAATCGTTTTACTAAAGTAAAGAACCTTCTCTTTTTAATACCTAAAATTTCTTGGATATATTTCCTGTCCATCTTTTTATCTAAATATCATATCGTTCGAGAAGATCTTTAACTTGGGAATCTGTAAACTTTTTATGAATCTGAACCATAACCTAAAATCCCGACCCCTTTTTAATTTTAGATTATAGTTTATGGTGTGCATTTTTAATTTTTAAATGACAATTCCTCTAAAATATCCCCCCAAATACCTTGACACATATAACCCTTTATGATATTTTAATGATAACGTTATCGGTAACGTTAACGAGAAGTAAGGATATCGGGTTGGTTGATTATGATGATATCCCTTTTAGTTCACTTATCAGTCCAGCGTTAACTACTATTAAATTAAAGAAACAGGAATTAGGTGTTGAGAGTGTTAAACTATTATTTTCCCGTATAAATGGTAGTCGGAAAAAGATGAAAAAGATAATGTTAGATGTAGAACTAATTAGCAGAGAGACATAGTTAATATTATCGAAGAAAAAATTCTAAAAAATGAAAGAAGGTGGTATAAAATAAAAAATTAAAAGCGAACAGAGATTTCTAAATAGTTTTAAATTTATTAAAGGAGGAAATTTTAATGAAAAAAGTAT
>JAHIPR010000290.1 GCA_018903015.1 bacterium | reverse complement strand
GAATCTTATGCCTACAGGGCCAGAATTGAGCCAAGGATGAGATTTTTTGATATAAACAGGTCAAGGGCTTGGCAGATTCTAAATGAGGCAAGGAAGGCCGCAGGGATTGAAAAAAGGGTATTCCCGCATCTACTTAGGCATAGTGACGCGATTATACGCTTACGCAAGACCGGAAACCCTAAGGCGCTGCAGTATCATTTGGGGCATAATACGCCGGCTATGACTTTGAGGTATTTATCGACGTTGACACAGGAGGATGCGCTGAGGGTGCAGCAGGGAGTGAGCTTTGAGGGGTAAAGAAGACTTGGAAGAGGCAGCAGAGATGTTGGCGGAAAGGCAATTTAATCCTTACAATACAATAAAAAAATTAAAATGGAAAGTGCATTAATTGGATCAGTAGAGGTTCTCATAGGAATACTTATCACCGAATATTTTCGAAAGCGTAATAGAATTGAAAATTATTCACATAAAAAAACTAAAAAAATAGTATTTTTGCACGAAAAAATGTCATTTATAAAAAATTACTGTAAAAAAATGATATTTCTGTAGGATAGTGATGAATAGACGAGAACAATTAATAGCTGCTCGTGGGAGGTAATTATGAGAAAGATAATTGGTTTATTAGTGTTGGTGATATTAGTTAGTGGGTGTGCTATGGGACAGCTTGCTTGGAGACCAGAGGAGAGAGCAATGATAACCAATCGGGAATTCCCCTTTGCTTACGAGATGGTATTTGATGCAGTATTGAGCACTTTTGAAGACAACGGTTATCCTGTAATAAATATTGATAAAATAAATGGGATAGTTAACACTGATTATAAATCAGCCGGGGGTGCGGTGTTCGGAACAGGGAAAACCAAACTAAATGCAAGGATAACCAAGGTGGAAGATAATATTACGAGGGTAAACTTAAATTTACATTGTGAAGGGTATTCTGCTACATTGGGAGTTTCCATTACAGACGATTTTATAGATAAAAAACATTATGAGTCGTGGTTTAATGCAATATCAAAGAGGTTAAATCAATAGATAATTCCCTTTTTATAGTAATTATTACGTCGCAAAAGTAATTTAATTATTACAAGGAGATTTTTAGGGGGATTCGGGTATTAATTGTTGAAGCAATAAAAACCAGGAGGGATTGTTATGAAGTTAAGTTCGGAAACAGAAAAAAAACTTGACGCATGGGCAAAAGTAGATACTTGGCATACAAACCATAAATTAGATATGGATCGATGGTATGATTTTGTTAATCAATACCAGAAGGATCATTGTTATAGCGTTGATGAAGCTGCTCTGCGAGAAATTATTGAAAAGAAAGTTGAGGGTAATGTCAATGATCTGTTAAAAGAAGAAATAAGAACTAGAATTTCTTTGGCATGTAATATTCTTGATTTTCTTAATAGAATAGGAAGATAATTTCTCCTGACAATCGCATCAACTCGGCCTGACAATTTCGTTGTGCTCTATTGTCAGTCGGTTATGCAGAACATTATGTTAAAAAGGAGAATCGGAATGCAAGCGGCAAGAAAAATCTTTTATGTTTTGGTAATCATATTAGCTACCAGAAGCATAGCGTTAGCAAGTGATGTAAGCGGTACGATAGGGGTTATTTTGAAAAGTGGCGATATAAAGTATGGTGCAAAAGTAGATGTGTATTTGACAACTAAAGAAGTATCGGTTCCTGCTATAGGAAGCGAAAGTTCATACAACAACCCCCATGATTATGAGAAGGCTTTATTAGATTCCCTTTATGCAGCCTTCAAACAAGTACAATGGGAAATAGATACTGTCGATTATGTTAAACAATTAACCAAGGCGGACCTCAGCGGTAAATTCAGCTTTAAAGATGTAAGTCCAGGCAAATATTTTATCGTTGTAACATTTCCCACAACAATAGCGATGCACTTAGTTTTTTGGCAGCTACCTGTCATGGTGGAGAACAAGGATATAGAGGTTGAATTAAGCAATGACAATATGGCACTGCCGGCCTATATGAAAGGTAGATAAATAAGCATGAGGTTTCATAACCAAATCGTTCCACCGGTTCGTCAATAAAGCTGGCTTTCGGTGAACTTTATGTTAAGGAGAAGATATGAATGAGGGGGTAATTGCCGAAGTTATGGCAAATACATACGCGCTTATCTTCGCAGTTGTAATTTTACTATTCCTTATTTCGGTTGCAAACAAAGATCGCAGAAAGAAAAGGTTAAAAAATTTATATATTTCCTCAGGAGACTCAAGACGTATCTCTGATAAAGTAAAAAGAGAAGTATGGCGTAGAGATGAAGGAAAGTGTGTTCAGTGTGGTAGCCGAGAGCGTTTAGAATATGACCACATTATACCAATCTCTAAGGGTGGTAGCAATACCGTAAGAAATATAGAGTTGCTGTGCGAAAAATGCAATAGAGAGAAAAGTGGTAATATAGTATAAGGCAATCTTGGTGTAGAGCTGAGATTGTCTTTATTTGTTGGAGAAGGAGAAGTATGTTTAATATAATATTATATGCAATAATTGCTTTTGTTCTGAGTTTGATATTTAGTATCATTTCTGGGAAGGCTCTTGTTAAAGGGTGGAAAGATTTTAATTGGTTGCAAAAGCTTCATAATATTTTGTATACTTTTTCGGGCTGTCTATTTGGATATTTAGCTTTGTATTATATTATTTGCAAAGGCAAATATTATTTAGACAATATGGGAAAAGAAAACTCTGTTACCATAACATTGGTAGATTTTTTGATATTTTTAGTTGCAATTAGTGGCATAATGGGACAATTGGGGTCTGTTATAAGTCGAATAGCCGGCTCTATAGAAAAAGTAGTTTCTTTATTGTTCAATAAATTATTAAAAGTTTAATGAGATGTATACCGCAATATTAAAAAAGCATTGACTCGGTCTCGAAGATGTAGAGGAGAATTTTAAGAAGTATTTGGGATATGAGAAATAATGTTCTTCATAGAGGGTACAAGGCCGATTTTTTTGATTTTGCTAAAGTTTACACTGAAATAGGTAATATTTTGGTCTACTTACAGACTACGTCGCAAAAGTAAGACTTTTGCGACGTTGGGTTAGGGGATCAAGCACAAAATAAGGTAGGTTTCTTGAACTTTTGCGACGTTCAAAGGGAATTAAGGATCTTAACCCGCTTACTTTGATGAGTGTGTTGAGTTATAGAGAAGGTTTTGGTTTAAAAAATCCAATAGGAAAAAATAGTGTTTGATTTTGTAAGGTTATGCGTCTATTATAGTAGAAGGTAATAATCAATGAGAATTAGGAAAATATGAAAACGTTCCACAAAATAATT
>JAHIPR010000289.1 GCA_018903015.1 bacterium | reverse complement strand
CGTGGGGAATAAAACATGAAGTATATCCCTGTTTAATATTTATGGGGATTGGAGCAATGACTGATTTCGGTCCTTTATTAGCCAATCCGATAACCTTCCTTTTGGGTGCCGCTGCTCAATTAGGTGTATTTATAGCTTTAATTGGCTCAGTGCTTTTGGGGTTTAATATTCAGGAAGCAGCTTCTATAGGAATTATTGGTGGGGCAGATGGACCAACCGCAATCTATCTTACCGTTAAAATGGCTCCCCATTTATTGGGAGCTGTAGCGGTGGCGGCATATTCTTATATGTCATTGGTTCCAATAATTCAGCCTCCCATAATGAAATTATTAACTACCCCAGAGGAAAGAAAAATAGTTATGAAACAACTAAGGCCAGTATCCCGGTCAGAGAAGATACTCTTTCCCATTATTTCGACTGTTTTAATCGGTCTTTTATTACCAGCTTCGGTCCCCATTATCGGGATGTTAATGTTGGGAAACTTATTTAGAGAAAGTTTAGTAGTGGACAGATTATCTAAGACAGCTCAAAATGAATTAATCAATATCGTCACCATATTTTTATCTACCTGTGTAGGAGCAACTATGCAAGCTGAATATTTTTTGACCTTTAATACTATTAAAATAATTATCTTAGGTTTAATTGCCTTTGCTTTTGGCACTGCCGGGGGAGTTTTGTTTGCTAAATTATTAAATAAAATTACCGGGGGAAATATTAATCCTTTGATTGGCGCTGCTGGGGTGTCTGCCGTGCCTATGGCTGCCAGAGTAGCCCAGAAAGTAGGTCAAGAAGCAAATCCGAGCAACTTTTTATTGATGCATGCCATGGGACCTAACGTAGCCGGAGTAATTGGAACCGCAGTTGCTGCAGGAGTAATGTTGACTTTGTTACAATGAAATTCGTATTACGCATCGTGTATCGTGTTAGGAAAGATAACGATAATTAAGAAAGAAGAAGCTATATGTAGGGACTTGATTCATTAAGCCCATAAACTTTTGGATGGATAAAACCGTTATCTTTTTTAATATGTATTAGTTGTATACAAATAATAGGAATTTATAATTATAAGACGCAGGATTTAGTCTGTATTATATAGGCTTTAGCCTGCGTTGTTTATATAGGGCGCGATTTATTCATTGAATAGAGTATTAAAATTAATTAAGGAGGCTTTGGTTTACAATTATGGGAGAAAATGCAACATTAATAAAAATAGCAGATTCTAATATAAAAATAATAAATGACAGTGCTTTAGAAGGAAAAATTTCTTTAAATTTAAAAAAAGACCATACTCCCAAGGATATGCTTTTAAAAGAAAAATCACAGCTAAAAAAACCACTTAAAATTACAGATACAACTTTACGCGATGCCCATCAGTCATTAATAGCTACTCGGATGACTATCGAGGAGATGGTGCCCATCTGTGAAAAATTAGATGCCGTAGGATTTTATTCTATGGAAGTTTGGGGAGGAGCTACTTTCGACACCTGTATGCGGTTTTTAGATGAAGATCCTTGGGAGCGATTGAGAATTTTAAGAAAATATCTCCCTAATACCAGGCTTCAAATGTTATTAAGGGGACAAAATATATTGGGTTATAAGCATTATTCTGATGATGTAGTTACCGAATTCGTAAAAAGAGCAGTCGTTAATGGAATAGATATTATCCGTATTTTTGATGCTTTAAACGATATCCGCAATATGGAAACTTCTTTTAAAGTAGCTAAATCAGAAGGTGCTCATGTTCAGGGAGCTATCTGTTTTACTATAAGCCCGTTTCATAATAATAAGTTATTTGTAAAGATGGCACAGGAGATGGAGCAAATGGGAGCAGATTCGATCTGTATAAAAGACATGGCTGGTTTAATTTCTCCTTACGAAGCATATAGTTTAACCAAAGATATTAAAGAAGTTATTTCTATACCTCTTCAATTACATTGTCATTTTACCAGTGGAATGGGGATGATGGCTTATTTGAAAGCTACAGAAGCTGGAATAGATGTAGTGGACACAGCAATATCATCATTAGCTCTTCAAACTTCTCAACCTGCCCTAGAGCCATTAGTAGAAACTTTAAGAAGAACACCTTATGATACTGGATTGGATTTAAAATTGGCTTATGAAATTGCTTCTTACTTTAAAAAGGTTAGAGAAAATCATAAAGATATGGAATCCAATGTTCAGGGCATAGATACCCGGGTGTTAACTTATCAAATTCCTGGAGGAATGCTTTCTAATTTGGCGGTTCAGTTAAAACAACAAAGAGCGGAAGATAAATATGAAGAAGTGTTAAAGGAAATTCCACGAGTTAGAAAAGAATTAGGTTATCCTCCTTTGGTTACCCCTACCAGTCAAATTGTGGGAACCCAGGCGACCTTAAATGTTATTTTAAAAGAACGATATAAGATGATTCCAGAAGAAGTTCGAAAATATCTTAAGGGATTTTATGGCCGACCACCCGCACCTATTGATCCAGAGATTATTAAAAAAGCAAAAATTAAAAAAAGTGAAATGATTAAATGTCGACCGGCTGATCTATTAGAACCTGCTATTGAAAAAGCCAAAAAGGAAGCATTTTATTTTGCTGAAAACATGGAAGACCTTCTATCTTATATTTTATTCCCTGAAATTGCCAGAGATTTTCTAAAGAAAAAAATTGCCAAAAAATATTGCTTGGGAATGGAAATATTAAATGGTAACAATAATTATGATGAAGAGGGGTATGGAGTATAAATCAGTATATAGTATATAGTAATGGGGGCATATGAGCTAATAGGTATATAGTATATAGTGAGGAAAAAAGAATTCAGAAGATAGAATATAATAGTGTCTCGTATCTCGTGAATCGTATCTCGCATTTTAGCGGATAGCATGTAGCGTATAGCGAGTAGATTTAGTTAGTTGGTTACCTGGTTACCCGGTTGAGGAATTAGTATAGTGAAGAATTAATTCTAAACCAGTTAACCAACAAACCAGTTAACTAGCTAACTAAATGCTAACGACTATTCACTATTCACTAACGACTAATCAATTGGTAATCAAAAATTTGCCAATTGATTTTTTTTACTTCTTATTACAAATATGCTAAAATATTTTCAGTTTACCAGATATTAAGTGAAGGAAGAGGAAATATTATTGTGCCTAAAAAATCTTATTCGATTCTGATTTTTTTTATTATTGTTGCTTTAGTAGTTGCCGGGATTATTGCTTTTCATCGTTCCCGCTTGGAGAATAATTTTAAGCAAGTAGAATTAATTATGAGTCTGAATGAATTGAGAGAATTGTCTTATCAGGAGGGATATGATGAAATTGAACTGTTGGCTAAAATAAAAGACTCCGGGATTAATACTATTGCCATTCATGAAGATACCCTGGAAAATCTCGTTTTTTCTGGAAAGATACTTTATTTTTCTGATAAAGAGCTTAATAAGTTAAATTTCTTCTTAAAATCAATCGATCCCTTTGAAAAATTCCAGCCTTCGCCAGGAGAAGCTTATATTATATTCAACGATAAAAATGATTATCTTGGGGCAAAGGATAATTTACAAAGACAATTGGGTGAAGATTTAGTAAGAGATTTTGGGTTTTTCCCCCATATAGGTTTAAAAGTGAAAGGGAGCGAAGAAAAACTTGCTGATTTAGGTTTAGGATTTTCAGAAGAAGATATTGAATTAGTAAGAAATTTAGGCTTTCAGGTTATTTTACGTCTCAAAAATTTCCCTCAAATAAATAAGGAAGATATAAATTTTAAGTTTAAAGAAAGTGATAAAGCCGGAAAGATTTCGGGAATAATTTTTGAGGGGGAAACAGTTCTAGGTTATCCTTCAAAAGAAAACTTAATTCATACCGCAGAACTTCTAAAAATAAAAGAATATCCCTTCGGAATTATAGAATTTGCTGGTCAAAAAGGGATTGAAACAGTCGCTCATCAAGCAAGCGAATTAGCAGTTAGAGTTCATAGTATTACCAAAGAAGAAATGGAAATTATTTCTAAACAGATAGCCACGGAAAGATGGATTAGGGCAGCCAAAGAAAGAAAGGTGAGGATCTTTTATATCAAGCCTTTTATGAAGTCTAACTCTAATCTTATTGAGGATAATGTATCTTATATTAGAATTATAAAAGAAGAGTTGAAAGCGAGTGGTTTTAGCACGGGAAGAGCCAGTATTCTTTCTACTCCCTACCAAGAACCAAAAATATTTATTCTTTTATTAATTCTGGGAGTTTTTTCCGGGGGATTAATCCTCTTAAAAAATGTTTTCAACCTAAAAAAATATCAAGAATATTCTCTGTTATTTTTAGGAATCTTATTTTCTCTACTCCTCCTATTCTTAAATCGAGAAATATTTTTAATAAAGCTGATGGCTTTACTGACAGCCCTAATATTTCCCACTTTAGCTATCATTAATAACGAAAAGTATTTTTTGGGAAACAATAATTCTAAATTTAAAAATGCCCAAGATTTTTCTAAAAATACTCCCAGCTTTAATGAGATGATAAAAAAGGTTTTATCCGGATTTTTCAGGATAATTTTAATTACTTTATCCGGTGCTCTGTTAATAGCAGCTTTATTAAGCAATAATAAATTTATGTTGGGGATAGAACAGTTTAGCGGAATAAAGATTTCTTATCTGGTTCCGCTTCTTTTGGTCCTGGCGATAATGTGGTTAAAGGTGAATAAGGGTAAATTAATGATTTTGGAAAATATCAAAAAGCCCATCCTGATTGAGCATGCAATTATAATGATTTTCTTTGCGGTATTTTTAGTAGTTTATATTTCTCGTTCAGGGAATTTTTCTTTTCTCCCCGTTTTAAGCATTGAGGATAAGATAAGAATCTTCTTGGAAAAGACTTTAATTGCCCGACCCCGAAATAAAGAGTTTTTAATCGGTTATCCCGCTCTATTATTGGCGATAAGTATGAATTACTTAAAAATAAAAGAATTTAAGATTCCGATAATTCTTATTGGGACTATAGGTCCGGTTACTTTAATTAATACCTTCTGTCATATTCACACTCCCTTTTTATTTTCAATGTTACGCACCTTTAATGGAGCATGGTTAGGCCTGATACTGGGATTGATAATAATTATTGTATTTTATTATCTGGTAAAAATATTTAGGAAAAAAATTAATGATGAAAAAGTCTAAAACCATGGTAAAGATAATGATTTCCGGTTATTATGGTTTTGATAATACCGGAGATGAAGCCATTCTTAAATCTATGGTTGGAGCCTTCAAAGAAAAGATACCTCAAATAAAGATAACAGTTCTTTCCCATAATCCTTTGCAGACCTCACGAGCTTATCAGGTAAAAGCCATAAACCGGGTACACCTAATTAGCATTATATGTTGTTTGCGAAATGTTAATCTTTTTATTAGCGGGGGTGGGGGATTGCTCCAAGATTCAACCGGAAAAGGCTGGAGCATATTATATTACTTGGGATTGATATTGGTAGCAAAAATAGTCAAAGTACCGGTTATGATTTATGCCCAGGGTATTGGTCCGGTAAATAAGCAGATTAACAAAAAGTTAATGAAGTGGATTTTAAATAATGTTGATTTAATTACCGTAAGAGATAACTCATCTAAAGAATTACTAGAAAATTTAGGAGTGGTGAAACCATCAATATATGTGAAATCTGATCCCGTTTTTTTGTTGAAGAAAAAAAATATTAACCATACTATAGATAGTTATCCTTATATTCAGGAATTGATTAATTCAGATAGCCGCCCCTTAATTGGGGTTTCGGTTAGAGAATATAAAAACTATGGATCAGATTTAATAAGAATATTTGCCCAAGTAGCTGATTATTTAATTAAAAATTACCAAGTAAAAATTATTTTTCTTCCCTTTAAATTTGATGAGGATGTTCGTATTAGTGAAGAAATATTATCTTTAATGAAGAATAAGGCCGAGGTATTAAAAATAAAACTTGAGCCTGAAGAATTACTTTCTGTTCTGTCTCGATTATCTTTGGTGGTTGGGGTGAGACTTCATTCAATTATATTTTCCAGTATGGCTAATATTCCTTTTATAGCTTTTAACTATGATCCTAAAGTGAAATATTTTGTAGAAGATTTGGGATTGCCTGAATTGCTGTTAGAAATAGATGAAGATATCTCTTTAAAAAATATTCAAGAAAAGATAGAATATGTTAGAGAAAATAATGATAAAATAAAAGATATTTTACTCAAAAAAGTAAATAATTTAGAAGAAAAAGCTCTTGCTAATAATGAATTAGTTTATAAATTTTTAAAACCATAACCTTTGAGGTTACTATTTAATATGATTAGAATGTTTCACGTATATAAAAATTATCCCAATAAAATCCAGGCCTTACGGGATGTCAATATCCATATAAAAAAGGGTGAATTTGTTTTTTTAGTAGGTGCTACCGGGGCAGGGAAGAGCACTTTTTTAAAATTGATTTACCGAGGGATTGTTCCTACCAAAGGACAAGTAATTGTCGATGGGATAAATATAGCTCGACTTAAACCCGGTTACATACCTTATCTGAGGCGGAACATAGGCATTGTCTTTCAAGATTTTAAATTATTGTATGATAGAATGGTATATGAAAATATTTCCTTTGGTTTAAAGGCGATTGGAGCAACTAATTTTGAGATAAGACAGCAAGTTAAGAAGGTCCTTAATTTAGTAGGGCTAGAAAATAAAAGGAAGATAAAACCACATTTATTATCTGGAGGAGAGCAGCAAAAATTATGTATTGCCCGGGCTATTGCTAACGAACCATTAATATTACTTACCGATGAACCAACTGGCAATTTAGATCCTTACACTTCCTGGGAGATTATGAAACTTCTATTTCATATAAACATACGGGGGACTACTATTATAATGGCTTCCCATGATAAACTTATGGTAGATAAAGCTAAGAAGCGAGTAGTGAGGTTGGAGCGAGGACGAATAATAGAAGATACCCAAAGAGGGATATATTAAGATGATTTTTGAGAATATGGGATTTTATTTTAGAGAGGCTTTACTCAGTTTTAGAAGAAGTGCTTTAATGAGTATAGCAGCAATATTAAGCATCACTACAATTTTACTTATTGTTGGTGTCTTTCTATTAATATCTGTAAATTTAAATCTTTTTTTAGAAAATTTAGAATCTCAATTAGAGATTATAGTTTATTTAGAAGATAATATTTCTCAGGCCGAGCTAAACATTTTAACAAATAATCTTAATTCTATATACGGAATAAAAGAAGTAAAATTTGTATCTAAAGAGGAGGCTTACCAGCGTTTATCAAAATATCTAGGAGAGCAAAAAGATATACTCAGCGCTATTGAAAAAAACCCATTTCCTGCTTCTTTTGAGATACAGATAAAAGATCCTAAAACGATTGAGCAAATTGCTAATCAGATAACTAAGTTTATAAAAGTGGAAGAAGTTGAGTATGGCCGGGAAACAGCTGAAAAATTGTTAAATTTTACTTATATATTTAGGAGAGCGGGAATGTTAATATTAGCCCTTCTGGTTTTTGCTTCTATTTTGATTATATCTAATATAATAAAAATCACTGTATATGCCAGAAGAAATGAAATTGAAATAATGAGCTTAGTGGGAGCTACTTCCTGGTTTGTTAAGTGGCCCTTTATAATTGAGGGCTTTTTACAGGGCTTTATCTCAGCTATTCTTTCCACAATAATTTTATACAATTTTTATTTTTTTGCAATAAATAAAGTACACCAAGCCATTCCTTTTTTGCCATTAGTGGTGGACAATGTAGATTTGTTACCCATAGGTATAGCAATTGTACTGTTAGGGAGTTTAGTGGGAATTTTAGGGAGTATGTTT
>JAHIPR010000288.1 GCA_018903015.1 bacterium | reverse complement strand
ATATATTACTGTAAATCAATCTTCAAATAAAAGATTAATTTTTCAATGTTATAAACTATTCATTTATAACATTTTCACTTATTTCCAAGTGACGTTTTATTATACATTATTTGGGAAGAATGTCAAGTATTGTTTGAGTCCAATACATTTGCACCATTGAAGGATCTTTGTTATTTAATAACTTACTACAATATTCAATCGGAGTCAAAAGATTCAAGCTCCTATGAGGTCGATAGAAGTTATACTCAATTAGGCAATCATATAGTATTTCATTTATCTTACCTATATTGGTCTCTTCATAAAATCTATCTAAATATTCGGATTGTACCGTACCATTTACTCTTTCTATAAAGGCATTCATCTTGGGAGATTTGGGATAATTATAAACTAAAGTCATCCTTCTTTTCTCTACCTCTTGGGCAAAATGCTTTTCCCATTCTGAACCATTATCTACCTGTAGATACTTAATTTTATCATGGTGTAAGTAAGTCAGCCTGAGGAGAAAATCTCGAGCATTAAAACTGGTAGCTTTCTGATAAGCCCTCAGATAATAAAGCTTGGATAAGGGATCTACCAAAGATAACGAGAAAGACCTTAGTAAATCTTAAGTTTAATTCTACGGTGTCAATCTGGAGCCATTTTAGATATCATTCCTTTCATCTCTTTTTTTACCTGGGCCAATCTGGTTCTCTTCTTCTTTAAAGTCTTTATTCTTTTGGTTTGCATCTTAACCTTGGGGAGAATAGACCTATATTGAGTTAGAACCCTGCCTACCGAAGAAACTGAAATATTTATTTTATGATCCCTTTCCAATATTCTTTTTATCTTTTCTTTACCAAAGTAAGGATATTTCCTTCTTATTTGACAGACCTGCATCTCTACTTGATGATTCCTGACTACTTTAGTCCTTACTCTTTGGGGTCTTCTCGATCTTTCTTCTAAGCTCTGAATCCTGCTTGGTTTATATTTTTTTCTCCACCGGTAAAAGGTGCTCCTATTTATTTCAAAGATCTCGCAGATCTGTTTGAGAGAATAATCTCCGGAACTGTACAGGTTAATGGCTTTATATCTTGCCTTAGCCTCAGGGGATAATCTATCGATATAGTTCAACTTGTCTATGCTCTTTCCCCAATAAGGTCGAGTATAGGAAAGGTAAGTAGCCGTTCCGATGCTCCCCTTCATGATCCCTATGCATCTCTTTTTGCTTCTATTTTAGTTGACTTCCTTCATCCTAGCAATGGTGCATATGTATCTGAACTTATTCATTCTTTTTGTAAATTAATTTATAAACATATAAAAAGCCCTTCAGCAAAGGCCAAAGGGCTTGAAATGGTCAGTCTCCCCCAACAGAACGATTTTCGAACTTTTTGTATGAGTGATGAAACTGAAAAGGTGTGTCAAAAGTTAGAAGAGATAATTAGTGTTGGTTAAAAATTAAAAAAGTTATAATCAATCAACTCCAAATTTTTACTACATAGTATATAATTTAATCTTCTTTATTTTTATGTCTTTTCCTAAATCCTTCCATTAAAAATAAAATACCAGTTAATAAGAGTATACCACCAATAATAATCCCACCCCACCATTGCGGTCTAAAAATCATATTTAGATAAACTAATAAACCTAAAAGAATAAAAATCCAGCCACCAATTTTAGGTCTTTTCCAAGCTAAAATAGTTCCGCCTAAAACAATCAAAGTAATAATTAAATGATATAAAGAATCTTGCCAACCAAATTCTGGACTGAATCCTTCCAAAATGAACATAGCAAGAAAGGCAACAATTAAAATTGCTAAAATTCTAGATAAATAGTAAATAAATTTTTTCATAATTTCCTTCTTAATTTATTTTATAATCCTTCTATCTTAACATTAAGCACCTTTTAAAATTAAAAAATACATTAACTGTTTTTATAATTATTCTATCTACTAGCTTAAGAATCCTTCTTTTTATATAAAAATATTTATAAAAATAAAAAAGCCCTTCAGCAAAAGGCCAAAGGGCTGGAATTAGCAAGCTCCCCCTATTGGACACGTTCAGAACTTTT
>JAHIPR010000040.1 GCA_018903015.1 bacterium | reverse complement strand
TAATTTTATTCGTGAACCCCTATCACCTATACATGCCCCTATCGGGTCTACCCTTTCATCCTTAGAATAAACTGCAACTTTTGATCGCTTACCTGCTTCACGAGCAATATTTTTAATCTCAACCAGTCCCTCATGAATCTCGGGGACTTCCAATTCAAACAAACGTTTTAATAATTCAGGATGGGTTCTGGATGCAAGTATCTTGGGCCCTTTAGATGTTTTTGTTACTTCAAGGATATAAATTTTAATCCTTTTTCCCTTGTAGTATTCTTCATTTCTTATTTGTTCGTTCGGTAAAAGTAAGGCTTCCGTTCTTCCTAAATCTATAATAACGTTTCTATGTTCTATCCTCTGCACAACTCCGGTAACAATATCTCTCTCTTTATCAATGTATTTTTCATAAATTACATTTCTTTCTGCTTCTCTAATCTTTTGGACTATTACTTGTTTTGCTGTTTGAGCAGCTATTCTTCCAAATTCTTTCGGCGTAGTTTCTATTAAAATAGTATCCTCTATATTGTACTTTCCCTTATTTGATATTGGCAAATCATCTATACAAACTTCTTTTAAAGGTTCTGAAACTTTCTGTACAATGGTTTTCTTGGCGTATACTTTAACCTCCCCACTGTCTTTAGAAATATCTATTTTTATATCATCTATATTACTTGAAAAATTTTTTCTATATGCTGAAGCTATCGCTGATTCAATCGCCTCTATTAATATATCTTTGGATATTCCTTTTTCTTTTTCTATCTCATCTAATACTTTTGCTAAATTTATGTTCATAGACAATATACTTTATCCTCCTTCCTATTAAAATGTGTCAAGTGAATTAATTGCTTAATATATAACAAAAGAGTGGTTTTCAATACCACTCTTTTGAGGAGAACAACCTTTTTGCTTAAGCACAATAATTATAACATAAAACTATTATTTTAGCAATATTTTTGAAACGATATACTTAGAAGAGATTTTATTTAATTTAACACTAACTATTTCACCTTTTTTACCGATAAAATCAGGAATTATTATTTTAATATAATTGGAGGTGATACCGCGGGAATAGATTCTTCCTTCTTGGTCTTTTATCTCGTCCTCAACCAAAATTTCAGCCATTGAATTGAGGAATTTTTTTTGAAAATCATAAAATAATTCTTTAGATAATTCTTGTAACTTTTTACTTCTTTCTTTTTTGGTTCTATTATCGACTTTATTGGGCAACAAAGCTGCTAAGCACTCTTTACGATCAGAATATTGAAAAACGTGTATTTTTGCAAAGCAATTTTTTCGAGCAAAATTAACGGTTTTACTAAAACTATTATTATCTTCATTAGGGAAACCCACCATAATATCAGTAGTTATGGCTATATCAGGCATTGTTTCTTTTATCAAGGAGATCTTTTGGTAAAAAATCGAGGTATCGTAAGGACGATTCATAAAATTAAGAATTTTATTATCACCGCTTTGCAGAGGAATATGTAGGTGATGACAAAACTTAGAACAGTTCTTAAAAATATTTAATAATTCTGCATCGATGTCTATTAATTCTATTGAACTTAAACGAATTCTTTTTATTCCCTTAAAATTGCTAATCAGAGAAATTAATTTTGCTAAATTTGTTTTTCCTTTATCTATATCCCTACCGTATGAACCCAAATTAATTCCTGCGAGGACTACTTCTTTCACTCCATTACTGCTTAAATTAGACACTTCTTCCATTACCTCTCCTGCGGATCTACTTCGATTGGGACCTCTAACATATGGAACTTTACAATAAGCACAAAATCTATTGCAGCCATCTTGTATTTTTAGCCAGGAGCGGGTATGCAAGCTACTTGATTTGTTTTTAAGAATATTGTCATATTTTTTCAGATATTTTGCAGGCTTTACTCTAATAACCGTATCATGAAAATCTATTTTTTCTAATTGTTGTAAAATATCATTTTTTTCCCCATTCCCTGCTATCAGACTGATCCCTTCTATTTTTTGTAGATCTTCATAATTAGATTGTGCATAGCAGCCGGTTGCAATTATTTTTGCTTTTCTGTTTTGGCGGATAGCTTTTCTTATCATCTGTTTAGATTTTCGATCTGCTTCTTGGGTGACAGTGCAAGTATTTATTATGTATACATCAGCATTTTGGTGAAAATCTACTATTTGAAAGCCTTTGTCTTTAAAAAGATTGATAATGCTTTCTGTCTCGTATTGATTTATTTTACATCCGAGTGTTTTTAGGGCAACTTTAATAATAAATGCTTCTCCTTTTTTTAGTTATTTATTTTACCCAAAAGCATCTTTTATTTTCGAAAAAATACCTTTCTCTCCTAATTTCTCTAAATCTTCGCCACTTATTTTTGCATATTCTAATAATAAATTCCTTTGCTGATCATTCATCTTTTTAGGTATTTCCAATATGATTTTAACATATTGATTTCCTCGCTGCTGAGTTCCAATTTTAAATATTCCTGTTCCTCTAAGTCTAAAGATACTATTTGGCTGGGTGCCAGCGGGTATTTTTAGTTTTACTTTTTCTTCCAAGGTGGGGACAGTAGTTGTTCCACCTAATGCGGCTTTTACAAAACTAATTGAATGGGTACAACTTATATCTATTCCTGTACGTTTAAATATCTTATGAGGTTTTACCTGTAAAACGATGTATAAATCGCCAGAAGGACCACCTCTTTCTCCCGGTTCTCCCATTCCAGATATTCGTAACCTATGCCCGGTATCAACACCAGCAGGTATTTTTACTTTTACTACTCTATTTTTCTTTACTTTCCCAGTACCCTTACAATTAATACATATATCCTTTATTATCTTACCTTCACCCGCGCACCGAGGGCAGGTATTTATATTAACAAATTGGCCAAACATTGTACTTTGAGTGCTTTTAATCTCACCCGTACCGTGGCAATCAGGGCAGGTCTGTGGAGAAGTCCCGGGTTTGGCTCCGCTTCCCTTACATTTTGAACAATTTTCCCAGGTAGGTACTTCTATTTTGGTTTCCTTGCCAAAGGCAGCATCTTCGAAACTTATTTCTAAATTATATCTTAAATTAGCTCCTCTTTGAGGACGCACTCTTCCTTCACTTCCTCGAGTTCTTGCTCCAAAAAAAGAATCAAAAATATCACTAAAATCTCCGAAGTTACCGGAATCAGAAAAACCTCTTCCCTGAAAATCAAACCCTCCCATGTCTTCGGCTGAACCAAATTGATCATACCTTGCCTTCTTTTCCGGGTTGCTAAGTACTTGGTAGGCTTCATTGATTTCTTTAAATTTCTTTTCAGTATCACCATCAGATGAATTTCTATCAGGATGGTATTTAAGGGCAAGCTTTCTGTATGTTTTTTTTATTTCTTCCGGAGTAGCGTCTTTTTTTATTCCTAAAACTTCATAGTAGTCTTTTTTTGTCAATTAATGTTTACCTCTTTCCTCGTATTGCGTATATATTATAGCGTATAGCGTATAGCGTTTAGCGTATAGTTGATAAACGAGATACGAATTAGACTTCTGTCTTTCTCTTTCCTAACTATACGCTCCACGCTGTACGCTCTACGCTAGTTTTACTATACGCTACCCGCGCTATACGCTAATTTTGCTCTACGCTAATCTTTTTTGTCTTCATCCTTCTCGACTTC
Source organism: bacterium (assembly GCA_018903015.1). The sequence continues at coordinate 6,557 of JAHIPR010000040.1, read as the reverse complement.
ATAATCAGCATCAACTACCTTCTCTTCATTCTCTTTATCTTTCTTTTCTTCGGTTTCAGATTGGCTATTCTTTTCACCTTCTTTAGCTGTTTCCTGTTGTTGTGTTTGTGCTGATGCCTTTTTATAAATTTCCTCAGCAAGCTTATGTGAGGAAGTAGTTAATTTTTCGATATCCGATTTAATTTTTTCTACATCATCTTCTTCTAAAGCTTTCTTTAGATCTTTGATATTTTCAGTAATATTATTTTTTTCGTCTTCGCTAACTTTATCTCCTGATTCCTTTAGTGTCTTTTCCACAGTATAAATCAAAGTATCTGCTTGATTTCGAAGCTCTATCTTTTCTTTTAATTTCTTGTCCTCTTCAGTATACTGTTCTGCTTCTTTTACTTTTTTATCTATCTCTTCTTTACTCAACCCACTTGATGCAGTAATAGTTATTTTTTGTTCTTTTTGAGTCCCTAAATCTTTTGCTTTAACATTGAGAATGCCGTTTGTATCGATATCAAAAGTTACTTCGATTTGAGGAATCCCTCTTGGAGCCAGGGGTATGCCAATCAATTGAAATCTTCCTAAACTGGTATTATCTTTAGCCATAGACCTTTCACCCTGTAATATATTTATATCAACAGCTGACTGATTATCAGCAGCAGTTGAAAATATCTGGCTCTTGGAAGTAGGTATAGTGGTATTTTTTTCAATTAATTTAGTATCTACCCCACCTAAAGTTTCTATACCTAAAGACAGGGGTGTAACATCAAGTAACAAGATTTCCTTATCCTTAAGCTCTCCTCCTAATTGTCCGGCTTGAATTGCGGCTCCCATTGCCACCACTTCATCTGGGTTAACTACTTTATTTGCATCTTTACCAAATATTCTCTTTACAGTTTCCTGTACTTTGGGCATCCTGGTTTGCCCGCCAACTAAAATTACCTCATCTATATCTTCTGCTTTTAATTTAGCATCTTCAAGTGCTATATAGCAGGGCTTAACGGTGCTCTCAATAAGGTCAGCAGTAAGCTGTTCTAATTTTGCACGAGTTAGTGTAACATTTAAATGTTTAGGTCCGCTGGCATCAGCAGTAATGAAAGGTAAATTAATCTCAGTTTCTAATGATGAAGATAATTCACATTTTGCTTTTTCTGCTGCTTCCTTTAATCTTTGCAAGGCCATTTGATCATTTTTTAAATCTATGCCATTTTCTTTTTTAAAATTATCCACTAACCAATCTATTATTATTTGATCAAAATCATCTCCGCCCAAGAAAGTATTACCATTAGTTGATTTTACTTCATAAACACCTTCTTTACCAATATCTAAAATAGATATATCAAAAGTTCCGCCTCCAAGATCAAAAACTGCAACTTTTTCGTATTCTTTCTTATCTATCTTATCAAATTTATAAGCAAAGGCTGCTGCTGTAGGTTCGTTTATAATCCTTACGACATTTAAACCGGCAATTTTCCCGGCACTCTTGGTTGCTTCTCTCTGATTATCATTAAAGTATGCTGGTACGGTAATAACTGCATCACTTATTTTTTCACCAATATGATCTTCAGCAGATTTTTTAAGTTTTTGTAATATCATAGCTGAAATTTCTTGTGGACTGTAAGCTTTGCCCTTGGCTTCAATTTTAATGTCAGTGTGTTCCCCGGGAATTATTTTAAAAGGTAAGATTTTTTTTGCTTTTTTCACTAGCTCGTCATTGTATCTTCTACCAATAAGTCTTTTAACCGAAAATATTGTATTTTCAGGATTGGTAACTGCTTGTCTCTTGGCTAACAAACCTACCAACCTTTCGCCTTTTTTTGTAAATGCAACTATAGAAGGTGTAGTTCTACCACCTTCTGCGTTTTCTATGATAACCGGTTTTCCGCCTTCTATAACTGCGACAACAGAATTAGTTGTTCCTAAATCGATTCCAATTATTTTTCCCATAATATCATTTCTCCTTTTCTTAATATCCTTTAATTTAAATTATTTTTTGTGGGTATCTTTTTTCTCTTTAGTTGAAACCGCAACTTTTACCATTGCTGGTCTTAATACTTTTGACTTTATATAGTAACCTTTTCGGAATTCTTCTGTAATCGTATCTTCAGAATATTTATTTGTGTCTATTCTCATTACCGCTTCATGTTTATAAGGATCAAATCTATGACCAATTGATTGCATAGGTTTAACCCCTTCTTTGTTTAAAATATTACGAAATTCTTTTAAGGTATTATTAATACCTTCTTTTATAGCCTTGGTATCTTTTTCATTTTCAGTAGAATCTAAAGCTCTTTCTAAGTTATCTAATACAGATAATAAATTATTTATAAGCTCCTCGTTAGCAAATTCAATAAATTCCTTCTGTTTTTTTTCCTGCCGTTTTTTGTAATTATCAAAATCAGCTTGTAATCTTTCCAAATGCTTCAGATATTCTTTGGATAAATTATCTTTTTCTTGAACCAATTTCTTGGTTTCTGACAATTCCTCTTCTATATTTTTTAATGCTTCCTCTTTTTCTATTATTTTTCGAATTATTTCTTCTTTATTCATTGATTTATATTTTTTACTTTCTGTTAATTTTGCTTTTTCCTGCAATTCCTTTTCATCTTTTTTGTTACACATTATTAATCCTCCAAGAGTAAGCATTATGAAAAAATCTTAAAATTCGGATAATATCTCACTTAATTTATCCGAGATGTATTCAGTAATAGAAATCATTCTGGGATAATCCATTCTGGTTGGTCCTAAAATTCCTATTGCCCCAGCTGACTTACCTTTTATGCTATATTCACTTGTTACCAGACTACAATTTTGCATTTCTTTTAGTTTACTTTCTTTGCCGATAATTATTTTCGTCTTTCTAAAACCTAAATATCCTCTTATTGTGGCGGCTAATATATTTTCTTCTTCGATAAGTGATAAGATATAATTTAGTTTATCTGTTTCTTTAAACTCAGGATGTTTCATTAGGTTAATTCTACCATCTAAATAAACTTTATTTTCAGAATATCTAATATTAAAACATTCTTCTAAAAAATTATAAACATAATTAAATCTTTCCTGAAGTGATATAATTTTTTCTAATTCATCCAATAATATATTATTTAAATTTGTTATATTTATATCTTTTTCTGCTAATTTACTATTGATAAAATTAGATAGATAGTTTAATCTATCTTTGTTTATTTCTCCGGAAACGTTAACTATTTTTTGGCAGACTAATCCCGCATCGGTAACGATAACTGTCAAAATACGATTATATCCTACCGGTACAAACTGAATCTCCTTTACTATATTATTATAAATAACCGGTGCTAATACAACCCCTATATTGTCAGTTAACTTGGATAATAATTGAGAAGTCATCTTCATCGCTTCTTCAAACTCTTTGCTTTTTTTATAAATCTGGATAATCTCTCTCTTTTCTTTTTCCTGTAAATAGTTTTTTACCATCAAATTATCTACATAAAATCTATAGCCTTTATCGGTTGGAATTCTCCCCGATGAGGTATGTGGCTGCCATAAGTAATCATTTTTTTCTAATAGATACATTTCATGCCTTATTGTGGCGGTACTTAAGTTTAAATGATATTTTTGAGCAATAATAGATGAACTAACCGGTTCAGCGGTAGTAAAATAACTATGCACCACGGCTGCTAATATAGTTTTCATTCTTTCGTTTAATTCCATTATACACCCCTATTAGCACTCTCATAGGGAGAGTGCTAATTACCTTAAATAAGATATCACCATAGAATCTATTTGTCAAGATGTTTCGAAAAATTAATCAACAAATTCCCTAAAAACAGTATTAGCCAGAAAAATACCCTTTTTGGTTAATACTGTTTTACAATCGTCTTTTTTTAACAGTCCTAAATTGACTAATTTATCAATCTGTTTAGAAAAAATATCATTAAGGTTAATCCCAAATCTTGTCTTGTATTTTTTATAACTTACACCATCTTTGGTTCTCAAACCTAAAATGATGGTTTCTATCATTCTATTTCTTAGGGATAATTTTTCTCCATGGTCTATAGGTAATTTATCGTTCATTACTTCTTTGATATATTTTGCCGGATCTTTGAAATTCATATATCGATAACCTCTTATAAAAGAATATGCTCCTGCTCCTATTCCTAAATATGGTTGATTTTGCCAATAAATTTGGTTATGCAGCGATCTCTTATGAGGGCCTGCAAAATTCGCTATCTCGTAGTGCTCAAAATTATTTTCTTTGAGAAAATTTATTGCCCAGTTATACATATCAAATTCTTCATCTTCCGAGGGAAGCTTTAAGGTATTGCTTTTGTAATTTTCATAATATTCTGTCCCTGGTTTTATGGTCAGGTTATACAGGGATAAGTGATCTGGCTTCAAGGAAACAGCCTTTTTCAATGTAGCTTGAAAATCTTCTGTAGTTTGACCTGGCAAAGCAAACATGATATCTATATTGATATTACTAAATCCTATTTCTCGAGCTAAAAAATACGAATCGATAATATCTTGCGTATTATGTATTCTGCCTAATTTTTTTAAAAATAAATCATTGAAACTCTGGGCTCCTAAACTTAATCTGTTTATTCCCGATTCAATGAGTAACTTTATTTTTTCACCATCTAATGTCCCCGGATTTGCTTCTATGGTTATCTCTGCATTTTTATCAATAGTAAATTTATCTTTACAAAATTCTAATATATTATAAATCTGAACTCCCGATAAAATAGTGGGAGTACCGCCTCCCAAATAAATAGTCTTTATATCTCTCTTTTTTAATTTTTGAGAATAAGCGGTTATCTCCTGATATAAAGCGGAAATGTAGGGAGAAATTTGATTATCTTCTTTCAATTGGTAAGAATTAAAGTCACAATAAGGACATTTTGATATACAAAAAGGGAAATGTAGATACAATCCTAATTTCATTATTTATCACCTAATTAAATTTTTAATATCCCCAAAAATGCTTCTTGTGGAATTTCCACCTTTCCAATTTTTTTCATTCTTTTTTTCCCGGCTTTTTGTTTTTCCAACAGCTTTCTTTTACGGGTAATGTCTCCTCCATAACATTTAGCTAATACATCTTTTTTTAGTGCTTTTATGGTTTCTCGAGCAATAATTTTTCTTTCAATTGTCGCTTGCAGTGGAACTTCATACATTTGGCGAGGGATAATTTCTTTTAATTTTTCTACTAACTTTCTTGCCCGTGTATACGCCTTATCTTTATATATGATAAAAGATAGGGCATCCACTAATTGATGATTAACCAATATATCGACTTTTACCAATTCTGAGAACTGATATCCTATAATTTCGTAATCAAGCGAAGCATACCCGCTGCTTATCGATTTTAATTTATCATAGAAATCTAAAATAATTTCATTTAAGGGCAGATGATAATCTAATCTTAAAATATTTTCGTCAATATATTCCATATTTTTAAAGATTCCCCTTCTTTCCTGAACTAAATCCATAATTGCGCCAATACACTTGCTGGGAGTAATGATATTTACTTTTACATATGGTTCTTCAATCTTTTCAATATCATTTCTTGAAGGGAAAGAGGCAGGGTTACTTATTTTTAACATTTCCCCATTTTTTTTAGTTACTTGATACATTACACTCGGGGTAGTGGCGATTAAATTCATGTTATATTCCCGTTCTAATCTTTCCTGGATAATCTCCATATGCAGCAATCCTAAAAACCCACACCTAAAGCCAAAACCTAAGGCTTCTGATGTTTCGTCTTCACTAAAAAGAGATGAATCGTTCAGTTTAAGCTTCTCCAGAGCAATCTTTAGATTCTCGTATTCCTTATTATCAATCGGATAGATACTGCAAAAAACCAAAGGTGTAACCTTTTTATATCCGGGAAGGCTTTCTCGGGATGGGTTAGAAGCATCGATAATAGTATCACCTACGTGAGTATCTTTAATATTTTTAAATCCGGCTATTATATATCCCACTTCCCCGGCAGTAAGTTTTTTTATGGTCTGCATTTTAGGACGAAAAATTCCTACTTCTGCAACTTCATATTTTATGTTATTAGACATAGTTTGAATAAACATACCTGGCTTTATTACACCATCTACTACCTTAACATAGACAATTGTTCCTTTGTATGAATTGTAGATCGAGTCAAATATAAGTGCTCTTAAGGGCAGATTCAAACTCCCTTTTGGTGGTGGAATTCTATTGACAATTGCTTCTAAAATATCAGAAGTTCCGATTCCTTCTTTGGCACTTGCTAAAATTATTTCCTCTTCTTTTATTTCTGAAATATTTTGTAATTCCTTAGCAACTCTATCTGGGTTTGCTGTAGTAAGATCAATTTTATTAATTATCGGAATAATTTTCAAATTACTTTTTAGTGCTAAATTAATATTTGCTATGGTTTGTGCTTGGACACCTTGAGATGCATCAACAACCAACAAAGCACCCTCACATGCCGCAAGACTACGAGATACTTCATATGAAAAATCAACATGTCCCGGGGTATCAATTAAATTTAAAATGTATTCCTTCCCATCTTTGGAGTGATAATATAATCTTACTGCTTTTGATTTAATAGTTAT
>JAHIPR010000287.1 GCA_018903015.1 bacterium | reverse complement strand
CCCTTACTAAAAAAGAAGAAATTAAACTTGCTGCTGAAGATAAACATATTGCCACTTATACCACTCCTATAACTAAAAATCCCTTCCAAGTTTGTCCTGCAGAAAAGATAGACCTTTTAGTAAAAGCTACCAAGATTATGTTGAAAGATAAAGTAAAGAAAAGCGAAGGTTCATTTAGTTTTTATAAGACCTATAAAATATTCATATCCACTGATGGTTCTGAAATCGAACAGACTATATTTGAATCAGGTGGTGGAATTGCTGCCTATGCTATTGGTGAAGGAGATTTCCAAAAACGTTCTTACCCTTCCAGTTTTGGAGGGGATTACGCTACACGAGGTTATGAATTTATCGAAGAGATGAAATTATTAGAAAATGCAGAGAGAACGGCGGAGGAAGCTAATCAGTTATTAGTTGCCCCTCCTGCTCCTGAAGGGATAACGGATATTGTATTAGGAGGACCTCAACTTGCGCTTCAGGTTCATGAATCCTGCGGACATCCCGTAGAATTAGATAGGGTATTGGGAAAAGAAATTAGCTATGCCGGAGGGAGTTTTTTAACTCTGGATAAATTAAATAATTTTACCTATGGAAGCCCGGAGGTAACCATAGTGGCTGATGCAACTGTTCCGGGAGGGTTAGGAACTTTCGGTTATGATGATGAAGGCGTCCCTGCCTCCAAAAGTTATCTGGTAAATAAAGGAAAATTTGTGGGGTATTTAATGTCCAGAGAAGATGCCTTTAAATTAGGATTGAAGAGTAATGGTGCCGGCAGGGCAGAAAATTGGAACAGAATTCCCCTGGTTAGGATGACCAATATCAACTTATTACCGGGAAATTTAGAGCTGGATGAGCTTATCGGAGATATAAAGGAAGGTTTGTATTTAGATTATAACAAGAGCTGGAGTATAGATGATAAAAGGATAAACTTCCAATTTGGTACAGAGATTGCCCGGGAAATAAAAAATGGAAAATTAGGAAAAATTTATAAAAACGCAGTCTATCAAGGAATAACTCCGGTGTTTTGGAAATCTTGTGATGGGATAAGCTCTGAAAAATATTGGCATATCTGGGGAGTACCAAATTGTGGTAAAGGGCAGCCGGGTCAAGCGATGCATGTGGCACATGGCACATCCCCTGCGAGATTCAGAAAGGTAAAGGTAGGTGCTTCCAAATGAAAGATATAAATTCAGGGAAAGAACTTGTTGATAAGGTAAAAAGTTTTCTTAAAAATTACGACTTTGAAATAATCGCCTCAGAGGGCAGAAGTGAGCTTACCAGATTTGCAGAATCTTACATCCACCAAAATGTGGCAGAGACCAATCTAAATTTAACCGTAAAAATAATAAACGAAGATAGAATTGGTGTAGTGGAGATGAACAGTATTGATGAGTCCACTATATCAAAAAATATAGAAAAGGCAATTGAAGTAACCAAGATTACCCCTAAATTAGATTACCATTATCGTTTGCTGACACCTCAATCATATAAAATAAAAAGCAAATATTCTAAAGATACTGCTAACTTTACCCCTTTAAATCGAGCCCAATTGGTAAAACAACTAATAAAAGAAGTAAACAAAAGAGGGTATGAAGCGGCGGGAGCCTTTAAAACCGAGGAATCTACCCTTCTGGTGGCCAATTCAGAAGGAGTCTTTGCCTTTGATCGGGGGACTAAGGTAGATTTCAATTGTGTCATCACCCGAGATAATTCTACCGCCCATGCCTTGTTTATAGATAGTGATGTTAATAATTTTAATATAAAAAAAGTAACCGATGAATTATTAGTGACTGCTTTAAAAAATGTAGAACAGATAGAGATTGAGCCGGGGGTTTATACGGTTATTCTTTCTCCGGAGGCAGTTGCGGAAATCTTAAACTATGCCGGCTATACTGCATTTAATGGTAAAATGATTATGGAAGGCAAGAGTTTCGTCTGCAATAATCAAGGCAAAAAGATTTTTCCGGAGACTATAACTGTGTCTGATGATCCTTTTGATGAACTTACTATGCCTATACCTTTTGATCTAGTGGGATATCCTCGGGAAAAGATAGACCTCATTGAAGACGGGGTAATAAAAGATGGAGTTTATGACCATATTACCGCCTTAAAATATAATAGAAAATGTACCGGAAATACTTTACCGCCAGAACAGGCTTCTTTCGGAGCCCTCCCTTTTAACCTGGTGATGAAAGAAGGGAGTAATTCTGTTGAGGAGATGATATCCTCTACTAAAAAAGGAATTTATATTTCCCGTTTTCACTATGTCAATATACTCAATCCCATGAGCGTTCAGTTGACTGGGATGACCAGAGACGGGACTTTCCTAATAGAAGATGGAAAGATAGTAAAGGCAATTAAAAATATGAGGTTTAATACCAGCGTAGTAGATATGTTAAAGGCAGTTGATATGATCTCTAAAGAAAGACAGACAAAACCAGGATTTGTCGGACCAGCAGTTGCCCCCTATCTCAGAACCAACAATTTCACTTTTTCCAGCAAAACAAGTTTTTAAAGAACAGGAACAGAGAACCGT
>JAHIPR010000286.1 GCA_018903015.1 bacterium | reverse complement strand
TCTGGCTCATCTTGACCCTATAGGAACTTTGATGTTGCTTTTATTCCGATTTGGATGGGCAAAACCAGTCCCGGTAAATTTTAATAGATTGAATCATCCCAAAAGAGATATGATATATGTTTCATTGGCAGGACCTATCGCCAATATAGTCATTGCCGTAATATTTGCCCTTATATTAAGGTTAAGTTATTATCTCATCGGACAAATCACCATAACACAAAACAGCTCTTTTTTTAATCTATTGGTAACTATGTTAAGAGGATGGTTAGTATTCTTACAGACTGGTGTAATAATAAATTTAGCACTTGCCATATTTAACTTGATTCCTGTTCCGCCTTTAGATGGATCTAAGATATTGCTGGGTCTTTTGCCTTATTCTCAGGCCTACAGGTATGCTAAGTTAGAATCTTATGGGCCAATTTTCTTATTAATTCTGGTATTAAGTGGTATAATTGGAAAAGTGTTATTTCCTATTGTATTTTTTATATTTCGTTTACTAGTATAAATTCGTATTGCGTATTGTGTATCGCGTGAAGAAAATTAGGATTAAGAGGTAGGGGCACGATGAATCGTGCCCACAAGAGCCAGAAGAACAAAAAAAGTTTTGAGTTTTGAATCATGGGTTTTCACTATTTTTAATAATAAAATTAAGAGAGGAGTATTTCAAATGGCGGGAATAATTTTTAGTGGAATGCGACCTACCGGCAAATTACACTTGGGAAATTATTTAGGAGCTTTGGAAAATTGGGTAAAACTTCAGGAAGAATACAAGTGTTTTTTTGGAGTCGTAGATTTACACGCTCTAACCACCGGCTATGACAAAACTGAAGATTTAAAAGAAAACATTAGGGAGATGCTTATAGATTGGTTTAGTGCAGGAATTGACCCCGAAAGAAGTACTGTATTAATGCAATCTTATGTCCCGGAACATGCAGAATTGCATCTACTTTTATCCATGATTACTCCTTTGCCCTGGTTAGAGAGAAATCCGGTATTAAAAGAACAGGTACGAGATTTAGGATTGAAAGACAATATTAGTTATGGTCTTTTGGGATATCCGGTTCTAATGGCTTCAGATATATTGATCTACAAATCGAATGCTGTACCGGTGGGAGAAGATCAGGTACACCATGTGGAATTAACTCGGGAAATAGCCCGGAGATTTAATAATCTTTATAAAAATATTTTTCCTTTGCCCCAGGTAAAATTGACTAAGATTCCTCGTGTGCCGGGAACTGACGGAAAGAGAATGAGTAAAACTCTGGGGAATACTATTTCCATATCCGATTTGCCGGAAAAAATTGAAGAAAAAGTGAAGGCAATGATAACTGATACCCAAAAAATAAGATTGAATGATTCGGGACATCCGGATATTTGTGTTGTGTTTACCTATCAAGAGATGTTTAATTCGGATCAATCTGAAGAAATATCTGCCGGATGTAAATCAGGAAAATTAGGGTGTGTAGAATGCAAAAAGAGATTGGCTCAGGCCTTAATAAATAAGTTTGAGGGTTTCAGAGAAAAAAGAAAATATTATGAAAAATATCCGAAAATAATTAGAGAAATTGTAATCGAGGGGAGCAAAAAGGCAAGGCAAGTAGCTAAACAGACCCTCGATGAAGCAAAGAAAGCCATGAATTTGGACTATGAATAATAAAAATATAGACTTTAAAATAAAGACTAATGATTTAGATAGCTTCGTAGACGAATTACTGAGAAATATAAAAGAAGGTATCGTAGATATTGAACAGGTACCCATTACTGAAATAATAGATCAGTATTTAAAATATGTTATTCAAAACAAGAGTACTATTGACTTGAGCATTGCCGGTAAAACCATAACTGAAATAGCGATAATATTAAAAATAAAATCAGAAAATCTTCTTCCTAAATTGGAAGTTAAAAGCAGTGAAGAGGAAGATGATGAATACAATGATTTTATGATTTCAAAAGAAAAAGAAGCATATCTTCAGGAATATGACAAATTTCAAAAAGTGGTCGAATATTTAAAGGAAAAAGAAGGGACCCAAAATAATATCTATTTTCCGGCGATAGAAAACAATGATGAAGAAGGTAGTGTAGAAATTCAGAAAGTTGATTTAGCAGACCTTTTAACTTCTTTGGAAAAAGTATTACAGAATAAAAAGAAAGAAGACTATATACCCTTTAAAAAAAGGACTTTTACTACCGCTTCCAAAATGAAAGAAATAATTAACCTGTTGAAGGCCAGTAAAGAAGGATTGTCTTTCGATTATTTTATGGAAAAAGCTCAGAGTAAATTAGAAATTATTGTTATTTTCCTTGCCTTGTTAGAACTTATACGTTTAAGAAAGCTAAGATGCTATCAGAATAAAAACTTTGATAGGATAATGTTCAATCTGAAAGGAGATGCTTTAAAGTTAAAGAAGAATCAAGAAACAATACAAGATGGAGCAATATAATAGAATGCTTATTGCTGGTATATAATAATCCATTAACCCTTGATAAGATAAAAGAGATTATCGGTCTTGAGAAAAGAAGAAGTAGATTGATTATTAATGAATTAATCTCAAAATATGACGACGATAGTAGACCATTTAAAATATATGAAATTGCTGGTGGGTATAAACTGGGTACTAAGCCCCAATACTCTATCTGGGTAAAAAAAATCTTAGAGAATAAAAGGAAGCATCAAATTTCTAAAGCATCCTTGGAAACACTGGCTATTATTGCCTACAATCAACCGGTAACTCGTTTAGAAATTGAAAAGATAAGGGGAGTAAGTTGCTCAGGGGTCTTATTTAATTTACTCAAGCATAAATTTGTAAAAATTAGCGGGAGAAAAAAAGCACCTGGAAATCCTTTAGTTTACAAAGTTACGGACTTTTTTTTAATGCATTTCGGCTTAAAAAAAATTAACGATCTTCCCAAACTAAGCGAAATCGGAATTAAATGACATGATTGAAAGATTGCAAAAATATTTGGCGGGAGCAGGGATTTCTTCCCGAAGAAAGTGTGAAGACCTTATCATTCAGGGGCAGGTACGGGTAAATAACTCTGTCGTTACTAAATTGGGAACCAAGGTTGACCCTCAAAAAGATATTGTTGAAGTGAAAGGTAAATTAATAAAATATAAAGAAAAAAAACAGTATTCCTATATATTACTAAATAAACCCAAAGGATATTTAACTTCTTTATCCGATCCTTTTGGCAGACCGACTGTTTTAGATTTATTGAAAGGTGTAAAAGAAAGAGTATACCCGGTTGGCCGTTTAGATTTTAATTCGGAAGGAATATTAATTCTTACTAATGATGGTGAATTAGCCTATGCTTTAACTCATCCTGCAAAAGAAGTAGAAAAAGTTTACATTGTTAAAGTGAAGGGAATTCCCACTCCTGAAAAATTAAAAATCCTATCAAAAGGAGTTGTCTTAGAAAATAATTATAGAATATCACCCTGCAATATTTATTTGTTAAAAATTTCTAATGGAAATGCCATATTAAAAATAAAAATAAGAGAAGGAAAGAAAAGACAGATTAGGAAAATGGGCGAATATATTGGACATTTTGTTCTAAAACTGAGAAGAATTCAGTTAGGCCCAATTTTTTTAAAAGGTGTAAAACCGGGGGAGTATAGGTATTTAAATAAAGAAGAAATTAAAAGTCTGAAGAAAATAATATAATAGTAGTATATAGTATCGAGTATATAGTAGCATCACGGCGTTGCCGTGATGGAGCCAGAAGCCAGAAGAAATTCGTATCTCGTATCTCGTACAAACTAGCGTATAGCGTTTAGCGTAGAGCGTAGAGTTAAGAAAGAAGCAAACAAATGTCTAATTCTTATCTCGTATCTTATCTCGTTAAGAAAATAGAAGCCATGAATCAGAAGATTCTTAGAGGACGGAGTTTAGGAGGTAGGGGCTCGATTCATCAAGCCCGCTAAAATAAATTACCATACCCGGGTCGGATAAATCCGACCCCTACATCAAAATAATACTTTATTTTATTAGAAAAAGGTTTTGAATTTTGAATTATGGTTTTGCGTTTTTCGCTTTAAATTTTTAGCTTAATTAGAGACACTATCTTGCTAATAGAAAACTATACGCTAAACGCTATACGCTCCACGCTATCCCCGATTCTTTAACGCCTTCCTTGCTGATGGTAGCTAAGATTAGTGGTAATTTTTTAGGTTTATTGTCTCCTATAACAAATGAGGAGAACAATTTGTTCTTTGCTTCTTTTAATTTTTCTGAATCATTATAATACACTTCGGCTAAATCTTCATTAATATTAACCTTACTGCCTACTTTCTTCTTTAAAATAATTCCCACAGATAAATCAATTTCTGATTCTTTTTTCTCTCTGCCTGCTCCCAAAAGCATAGCGCTCTCGCCAACTAAAAGGGAATCTATTTTCTGTACAAAGCCACTGATATTAGCTTTAATTTTAGTACAATGTTTGGCCAGAGGTAATAATTCAGGTTTATCGATTATTTCCGGATTGCCGCCCTGAGCGGCTATCATCTCCTTAAATTTACTGAAAGCTGTCCCCTCTTTTAGTATTTTTTCTAATCTGTTTCTTCCTTCCTCATAATTCTTTGCTGCTCCGCCTAATTTTAGCATATGAGTACCAAGATCCAGACAAAGGTTACGTAAATCTTCCGGTCCTCTATTTTTTAAAACTTCGATAGCCTCTTTAACTTCTAAGGAATTACCGATAGCAAAACCCAAAGGTTCATCCATATTTGAAACTACTGCCACGGTCTCTTTGCCAAACTCTAATCCTATATCTACCATTATTTTCCCTAACTTCAAGGCATCTTTATATTCTTGCATAAAAGCACCGCTACCGGTAGTAACATCTAATACAATGGCATCGGCACCAGCTGCCAATTTTTTACTCATAATACTGCTTACGATTAAGGGAATACTATCTATCGTTCCGGTGACATCCCTTAACGCGTATAATTTTTTGTCTGCGGGAGCCAGATCTGAAGTAGGACTGATAATTGATGCTCCAACTTTCTTAACGATATTTATAAATTTATTTAGACTTAATTCTGTTTTAAACCCTTTGATTGATTCTAACTTATCGATTGTACCGCCGGTATGACCTAAACCCCGTCCTGACATCTTGGCTACCGGAACACCTGCCGCTGCCACCATGGGGGCTAAAGCAAGGGTAGTAGTATCTCCTACTCCTCCTGTACTATGTTTATCGACCTTAATACCAGGAATGGAACTAAGGTCGATAATTTTTCCGGAATGAACCATAGCCATAGTTAGATATTTTATTTCATCAATATTCATTCCTTGAAAATAGATAGCCATCAGCATGGTAGACATTTGGTAATCCGGAATCCTATCTTCGCAATATTCTTTTATCATGAAATTTATTTCTTTATGAGTTAATTCTTGGCCATCTCTTTTTTTGATAATTAAATCATAAAATCTCATTTAATGTTTCCTCCCAATTGTATTCTTTGGGAATTTTTTTTGTAAAATCATTTTAGTACAAGGGGCAGGATGCATCGTACCCCTAGGAGAAATTAGTCATTAATATGGCGAGGGCACAATTCATTGTGCCCCTACAACATAATAATTATAACCAAAAAGTCAAAATTTACTATAAAATTATCTGCAACGCATCATAGATCTGTTAACTAGAAAACCAGCCAACCAATTTATCTTGCATTTTGTATTTAAAACTAACGACTATTCACTATTCACTAATGACTATTTTATAAATAGAGGAACAAACACCAGAGCGACTATGCACATAACTTTAATCAATATATTCATAGAAGGACCAGCAGTATCTTTAAGAGGGTCGCCTACAGTATCACCTATAACAGCGGCCTCATGGATTTTTGTGCCTTTCCCCCCATAATTTCCCATTTCGATATATTTTTTGGCATTATCCCAAGCTCCTCCGGAATTGGCCATCATTATAGCCAATAATACTCCTACTAACACCGCTCCAATCAACATACCCCCCAAGGCTTCAGGACCAAGAACTATTCCTACTGCTATAGGTGATACTATGGCTAACAACCCGGGCAATACCATCTCTTTTAAAGCTCCTTTAGTGCTAATATCTACACATCTCGCAGAATCCGGCTTAGCTTTTCCCTCTTTCAAACCAGGAATTTCTCTAAATTGCCTTCGAACTTCTTCTATCATTAAGAAAGCTGTTTTCCCTACTGCATTTATGGCTAAAGCAGAAAAAAGATAAGGCAAAAGACCACCTATAAACATCCCAGCTACCACTATCGGATTAGTTATGCTTATAGTTTCTAAACCTACAGATTTACAATAAGCTGAAAATAGAGCCAAAGCAGTTAACGCTGCTGAACCGATAGCAAAACCTTTTCCAATAGCTGCTGTAGTATTTCCCACAGCATCCAATGAATCAGTAATTTTTCGAACCTTGGGATCCAGCCCGGCCATTTCGGCAATTCCACCCGAATTATCAGCAATCGGACCATAGGAATCAACGGAAACCGTCATGCCGACTATCGAAAGCATCCCTACCGCGGAAACAGCAATACCGTATAAACCCGCGAATTTATAGGCAACTAAAACTGTAAGGGCAATCACGATTAGTGGTATAGCGGTACTTTGCATACCGACAGCCAATCCCGAAATAATGGTAGTTGCTGCTCCGGTAAGTGATGATTTAGAAATTGATTTTACCGGAGGATAATGGTAAGAGGTATAATATTCAGTTACTAATCCGATAATTATACCAGCAATCAATCCAGCGGTAGTGGCATAAAATACATTTAAACTATTAAATAAAACATTAGAAAGAAAAGCAGAAGCAATAATAACTAAAAATCCGCTTACCAAAGTTCCTTTGGTTAAAGCAATGTGTAAATTCACTTCACTTTTAGTATTTACAAAAAAGGTGCCTATAATAGAAGAAATTGCCCCACAAGCAGCTAACAATAGAGGGAACATAACTCCTTTAGTACCTTCAAATAATAATCCACCCAAAATCATACTGGAAATAATTGCACCTACGTAAGACTCAAATAGGTCTGCACCCATTCCTGCTATATCTCCTACATTATCTCCTACATTATCAGCAATAACTGCCGGGTTACGAGGGTCATCTTCGGGTATCCCTGCTTCCACCTTTCCCACTAAATCAGCTCCCACATCTGCTGCTTTAGTAAATATTCCTCCACCCACTCTGGCAAACAAGGCGATAGAGCTTGCACCCAAAGCAAACCCATTTATAATTTCTGGTTCTCTGATGAAGTAATATAAAATGCCTAAACCTAATAGTCCAAAACCTGCTACCGACATACCCATCACCGCACCGCCGGAAAAGGCAATTTTTAATGCTTTGGTTATTCCGTCCTCCATGGCAGCATGAGCAGTCCTCGAATTTGCTTTAGTGGCAATTTTCATTCCGGTTAAACCTGCTAATCCGGAACAAATTGCCCCCACCACAAAAGATAAACTGGTAATAGGGTTTCTCACCCAGCCCAGTATAAGACTAACTACAATGATAAAAAATACCAAAACGCTATATTCTCTTTTTAAAAAAGCCATAGCTCCCTGTTCAATCATATTTGATATTTCTTTCATTAATTCATTTCCCGGTTTTTCTCTAATTACCTTCAGAGAAAGAAATACGGCAAATATAAGGCTAATTATGCCACTAAGAGGGATTAACAGTTCAATTTGCATGTTACTTTATATCCTTTCTTTTTATTTACATTTCATTTTCTTATTTAAGTGTTTAGGGGCGTATTAAATACGCCCCTGCAGATTTAGCTTGAAATTTTGGTTTTATATTTTGTACTTTTCAATTCCCGCTATAAACTATCTTCTAAAATCGTGTAATTGGAGAATCGGTTAATCGGTTAAACGGTGAATCATTTTTGTTTTATCTATATTTTTTTCTTTTATTACCGCCTGCGCAGCTGCTAATCGGGCAATGGGGACTCTAAAAGGCGAACAGCTCACATAGTTTAAGCCCACAGAATGACAAAATTCGACCGATTGTGGTTCTCCACCGTGCTCTCCGCAAATCCCTACTTCTAAGTTAGGACGGGTTTCCCTTCCTAACTTTGTACCCAGCTTAACTAATTCTCCTACTCCTTCGCGATCTAAAACCTCAAAAGGATTATCTTCTAAAATTTTATCCTCAACGTATTTTAATAAGAATTTTCCTTCAGCATCATCCCGGCTTATACCAAAAGTTGTCTGGGTTAAATCATTGGTACCGAAAGAAAAGAATTCAGCTTCTTCTGCTATCTTATCAGCAGTTAAAGCAGCTCGTGGTAACTCAATCATAGTCCCCACTTTATATTCTAATTTTACCCCGGCAGATTTTATCTTTTCATCGGCAATTTTTCTGGCTCTTTTGCATATCGGTCTAAATTCGTTTATATGACTTACCAGAGGAATCATTATTTCAGGTTTTACTTTGATACCTTTTTTAGTTAATTCTATAGCAGCTTCTATGATAGCTTCTACCTGCATTTCATATATTTCCGGGTATAATAAGCCTAATCTGCACCCTCTAAGTCCTAACATAGGATTCATTTCGTGTAAAGATTTAATTTTTTCTAATAACTTTTCCTTCTTAGCAAGTTCTGCCGAATCTATATTTTTTAATTTTAAAGTAGTTACTTCTATTAAAGTATCTTCCAGATTGGGTAAAAATTCGTGAAGCGGAGGATCGAGAAGTCTGATAATCACCGGTAATCCTTCCATAGCTTTTAAAATGCACAAAAAATCACCCTTCTGCACAGGCAGTAATTTTTCTAAGGCCTCTGCTCTGCTTTTTGAGGTATCGGCCATAATCATTTTTTGTACAATAGGTAACCGATCTTGTTCCATAAACATATGCTCTGTTCTGGTAAGTCCTATACCTTCCGCCCCTAATTCTCTGGCCTTTTTCGCATCTTCCGGTGTATCGGCATTAGCGTATACACCTAAACGTTTTATTTTGTTTGCCCAGGATAACAGGGTTTCAAATTCCTTGCTCATTTTCGGTTCAATGGTAGGAACTTTTCCCAGAAATACTTCACCGGTCCCGCCATCTATAGTGATAAATTCATCTTTTTTTATTACTAAATCATTAACAGAAATAATCTCTTTTTTTGTATTAATATTTAAAGCACTACAACCGGCTACACAAGCCTTCCCCATACCTCTTGCCACAACTGCCGCATGACTGGTCATACCTCCTCTGCTGGTAAGGACGCCCTGGGCTTCTACCATACCATGGATATCATCAGGTGTTGTCTCCGCCCTTACCAATATTACTTTTTCACCATCTTTTCCTAATTGTTCAGCTTCATCTGCTGTAAAGACCACTTTTCCATAAGCGGCGCCCGGAGAAGCCGGTAATCCTTTGGCAATTACTTCCACTTTTGCCTTGGGATCTATTCTTCTATGTAAAAGTTGATTTAATTGATTTGGTTCTATCCTTAGGATTGCCTCCTCTTTGGTAATTATTCCTTCTTCTACCATATCAACAGCAATTTTAAGAGCCGCCTGGGCGGTTCTTTTCCCGGTTCTGGTCTGCAGCAAGTAAAGTTTTCCTTTTTCTATAGTAAATTCATAATCTTGAACATCCCTATAATGTTTTTCTAAAAGTGTAACTATCTTAATAAGTTCTTCATATACTTCTAGTGAATCGTTTTTGAGATTAGATAAAGGCAAAGGTGTTCTGATACCTGCAACCACATCTTCTCCCTGGGCATTCAAAAGATATTCTCCGTAATCTTCTTTTTCTCCGGTAGAAGGATTTCTGGTAAATCCAACCCCTGTTCCTGAATCTTCTCCCATATTGCCAAAAACCATCTCTTGAACATTTACTGCTGTCCCCAAATCATCGGAAATTTTATTTATCCTGCGATAAGTTACCGCTCTTTTAGTATTCCAGGAATTAAACACAGCACCTATAGCCATCTTTAATTGAGCTTTAGGTTCTTGAGGAAAATCTTCTCCGGTCTCTTTTTTAATCAGTTTTTTGTATCTCTCCACTAATATTTTCAGACCTTCACAATCAATTTCCGTATCTAATTTTACTTTAAGTTCTTTTTTAAGCTCTTCCAAAATATATTCAAATTTATCATGTTCAATGCCTAAAACTACATTTCCAAACATCTGCATAAAGCGTCTATAACTATCGTAAGCGAAACGCTCATTTTTTGTTTTTTCGACAATTCCCTGAATAGTAACATTATTTAATCCTAAATTTAGAACTGTATCCATCATACCGGGCATGGAAATTGGTGCACCGGAACGAACTGAGACTAACAAAGGATTTTTGAAATCTCCAAATGCTTTATTAGATACCTGTTCTAACTTTTTTAAATTTTTCTCTATCTGCTCCTCTAATCCTTGAGGATATTTTTTTTCATTTTTATAATATTCGACACATACTTCTGTAGTGATAGTAAATCCCTGAGGAACGGGAAGGCTTATTCGGGTCATTTCTGCCAGACCTGCACCTTTTCCTCCCAAAATGGATTTCATATCCCCTTTTCCTTCATCAAAAAAATAGACATATTTCTTCATACTCATTTTTCCTCCTTTATAATTTTAAGTATATTTGTGGCAATGTCTTCTATGGCCATATTGGTTACGTCAATTATCGGACATCCGATTTTTTTATAAATAATATCTGCATATTTTAACTCTTTAATTACTCTTTCTTTTTTATTATATACACCCTCGTCTGGCAGCCCCAATGCCTTTAATCGTTCACTTCTTATCTCGATTAATTTATCGGGGTCCATGGTTAAACCAACTACTTTATCCGGCGGTAAACTAAATATTTCGGCTGGCGGTTCAAATTCAAAATCTAATACTATATTGGCTACCTTTATCCCTTTATAAGCAAGATACATACTAAGTGGTGTTTTTGAAGTTCGAGAAACCCCTAATATTACCAGATCAGCTTTGGATAGCTCTAATTCTCTCTGGCAGGCATCGTACTTCACCGCAAATTCCATTGCTTCCATTCTTTTAAAATATTCTTTATCTATTTTTCTAATAATTCCCGCTTCCAATTTAGGTCTGATTCCGCTTATCCTTTCAATATTTTCTATCATTGGACCAAGCATATCGAAGGAAACAACAGATTGCTTTCTAGATTCCTCTTTCAGAAATGATCTTAATTCTGGTTTTACAATAGTATAGACTATAAAGTCTTTTTCTTTATTGAGTTGACTTACTATCCCTGTAATATCTTTTTTAGATTCAATGTGGGTAAATAATTTTAACTTAATATCATCAGAATCAAATTGACTAAGCGCAGCATGCACTACATTTTTAGCAGTTTCGCCGGTAGAATCAGAAATTATATAGACAGTGGGCTTAAATTTAACACTATTCATAATTACTCCCTCCCCTCTTTTATAGAAACAATTTTGGATAAATCAGCTACCTGATTAAACAATATTCCCATTTTCTTTATAAGTGCGACCCTATTCTTTCTGATGTCTTTATCTTTGTCCATTACCAGCACCTGGTCAAAAAACTCATCGACCGGTTCGCATAAATCTCCCAATAATTTAAATACTTCTTTATACTCTTTGTTACAAATAAATTCGCTTGTTCGCGGATAAATACTTTCATAATTATGATATAAACTCAACTCTGCTTTTTCCTTTAATAGTGAACGGTCAATCTCGGTTTCTTCATAATTTTTTGATAAATTTAATACCCTGCTTGATGAGTTGAGTATTTTTCTAAAAATAGGCTGATTATATAATTCCTCTATAGTTTTTATCCTATGTTTAATATCAACTACATCTCCATCGCTATCCACAGCCAAAACTGCGTCAATTACATCATAGCGAATTCCCTCTCCTAAGAAGATATTTTTTACTCTTTGTTTGAAAAAATTTAATATCTGGGATACCATCTCATTTTCATCAATTTTTAATTCCACCGAAACACTTTCTTTGTATAAGGATAAAGATTTCCAAATAATATCTTTTAACGAAATTTGCAGGCTATTTTTCAAAATTATGGCAATTTGTCCTCGAGATTGTCTTCTCAATCCGTAAGGGTCCTGTGATCCTGTTGGGATTAAGCCCATTAGGAAACAGCCAATAATACTATCCACTTTATCAGCAATCCCTAAAATTATACCACTTTTAGTTAGGGGTAACCTATCCCCTGAAAAACGAGGGAGATAATGTTCAAAGATAGCTTCCGCTACTTCTTTTCTTTCACCCGATAAAACTGAATATTCTTTCCCCATTATTCCCTGTAACTCTGGAAATTCTTTTACCATTTCAGTAACCAAATCTGCTTTACACAGATGAGCAGACCTTAAAAGATCTTTTTTCACTTTCTGTTCAACCTGCAAACTATCTGAAATGTAGTCACACAGCAATTCTAATCTCTCTGTTTTATCAAAAAGGCTTCCCAGATTTTCCTGGAAAATAACATTTTTCAATTTATCCGCCCTTTTCTCTAAAGGAATCTTCTGGTCTTCCTGGTAGAAAAATTTTGCATCTTCCAACCTGGCTCTGAGAACATTTTCGTTGCCTTCTCTAATTTTAGAAGCATGCTTCTTGGAGTTATTGATAATTACAATAAATAGAGGAAGTAGTTCATTCTTGTTTTTAAAAACAGGAAAATATTTTTGATGTTTTTCCATAACTATAGTTAAGACATCCTTGGGCAATTCTAAATATTTTTTATCATATTTTCCTAAAATTGCTTTGGGATATTCAACTAAATAAATTATTTCCTTTAACTGTTTTTCATTTATTATTTTTTCCCCACCAATTTCTTTAATTATCTGTTCTATATCTGTTCTAACTATATTTTCTCTAATTTTGGGATCGACTATTACATAATTTTTTTCTAGCTTCTTTAAATATTCCTGAGTAGAAGATATTTTGATTTTTTGAGGCGCCAAAAGTCTATTACCATAAGTAATATTTTCAGAATCTAAACCATTTAGATTGAATTTGATTATTTCTTTTCCATACAGGGCAAGTATCCATCTTATAGGACGGATAAATCGCAATGATCTTTCTCCCCAGCGCATTGATTTAGGAAATTGTATGCCCGTTATTATTTTAGGAAATATCCGGGATAATATTTCAATAGTTGGCTGGCCTATTATGGATTTGGGGGCAAAAATATATTTCCCTTTTTCGGTATCTTCAACTATTAAATCCTCAACATTTACCCCCTGGCTTTGGGCAAACTTCAGGGCAGGCCTTTGGGGTTGCGAATCTTTATTGTAAGCAATTGAATAGGCAGGTCCTTTAATCTTTTGAAAAATGTCTTCCTGTTTTTCCTTAATGTGAAAGATGAATAATGTTAATCTTCGGGGAGTGCCATAAACCTTTATTTCTTTATAATTTATTCTGGCTTCTTCTAAATATTTTTGTGCTAACTGATTTAAATCTTTTAGGGCATTCTCCATATACTGCGCCGGTATTTCTTCGGTTCCAATTTCTAAAATTACATTCTCCATTAAATTT
>JAHIPR010000285.1 GCA_018903015.1 bacterium | reverse complement strand
GCAAAAAATGTATTTTTTTTAAATTACTTTTTGGGTCTTTTGGGAGATTTAGCTTATGAGAATAACTAAAAGACAGAAAGAATTTTTACAATCGTTAATCGATTTATACCAACAGAAAGACACTCCCATCCATTATTCAGAAGTCGCCCAAAAACTGGGAGTAAGCAAATGGACTGCCTATGATATGTTACAATTACTCCACAAAGAAGGTTTCCTGGAAGTAGAGTACTTAATCCCGGAATCAAGCAATTATAAATGGGGAAAATTAGGCCGTTCTACTATAACCTTTTTCCCTACCGAAAAAGGATACAACGTCTCTAATCTTCCCCAAAGAAAACTTTCTACAAAAGCAACCGAGCTTAATAAATTAAAAAAAGAAATTATTCAAAAATTTGGGGAAATTAAAGGAAAATTTAACCTAAAAGGCCTGTTTAAAGAAGCCTTGCAAACCAAATCTCCCCTTATTTTTTGTGCTTGTGTCTTACTTATTTTAATCCTTCTCATAAAAAAAATTACCGAAGGGATAGCTGAAATACAATTATTAAGTCAAGTTATTCCTACTAATGCGACAAATGCTTATATTGAATTGGCTTTAACTGTCTTTGTAGGAATATGTTTTGGGATTCTTACCAAATATATAAATAATATTCCGAAATATATTACCGGTCCAAATAATAATCTTAACGAATATGCAGATTACATTCAAACCTACAATCAATATGTTTCTCAGATGAATAAAGATGAGCAAAAATCATTATTAGATTTTTTAAAAGATACTTTGGATGAAATAAATATGAAATACAAAGATTAAATTTTTAAAAATAATTTTAGCTTTTTTTATAGGAGGAAAACATCATGGATTATATAGAAAAATTTAAAAATTACACTACCAAACAGACTGTAAATCTTATTATGAAAGCCTTAAGTAATACTTCTGATGAGAATCTTATTCGGCTAACCTATGCTGCAGAAAAAATCGCTCCTAAATTCAAACTCAAAATAGGAAAAGTCAGAAAAATGTTTGAGGACAAAGCTCCTGCTTATTTTCTTGCCCAAAAAGTATTAAAGGAGATCCATCCTAATGTTCGGGATAAAATAGTATTAAATTTTATGATTAATTATATTTTGTTGGGGCCAAGAAGTAGAGAGAATTTTGAAAAAAAAGAAGGTATCCCCTGTCCCGCTACTATAGTTATCAGCCCTACTATGAGATGCAATCTTAGATGTATAGGGTGTTATGCCGGAGATTATTCTAAAAAAGATGACCTCCCTCTTGAATATGTGGATAAAATTATAACTGAAGCCAAGGAAATGGGAACTTATTTCTACGTTATTTCCGGAGGTGAGCCTTTTGTTAGAGACGATATGTTAGATATCTATAAAAAACATCATGACGCAACTTTTATGATTTACACCAATGGAACCTTTATAGATAAAGATATGGCTTTAAAACTACAAGAATTAGGTAATGTTGCCCCGGCTATAAGTGTAGAAGGATTAAAAAAGGAGACTGACCAGCGCCGAGGAAAAGGGGTATGGGAAAAAGTAATACAGGCCATGGATAACTGTAAGGAAGCCAGACTAATTTATGGTTTTTCTATTACTCCTACTAAACACAATACTGAAATCGTCTACAGTGATGAACTTATGAAATTATTAACCGAAGAAAAAGGCTGTGCTTTTGGTTGGTGCTTTACTTACATCCCTATTGGTAAAAACCCTGATGTGAGCTTGATGCAGACTCCGGAACAAAGACTTTATGGTTGGAGAAGAGTCAACTATCTGAGAAACAGGTACCCGGTCTTTATCGGGGATTTCTGGAATGATGGAATGCACGTAAATGGCTGTATTGCCGGAGGCCGCCAATCCGGATATTTACATGTAAATGTAAAAGGAGATTATGAACCCTGTGTCTTTACCCACTGTGCTACTCATAATGTAAGAAATACCACATTAAGAGAGGCTCTGGCTTCTCCCTTATTTAAGGCCATAAGGAAAAGACAACCTTATTCTGATAATTTAATGTTACCTTGTATGATTATTGACAATCCCAAGGTGTTAAGGGAAGTCGTCAATGAATGCAATGCTTACCCTACACACGGCAACGCTCATACAATATTAACCAAGTGCGCAGAACATCTGGATAAATACTCGAAAGAATATAGTGAACTTTCTAAACCTTTCTGGGAAAAAGTATATATCAGAAAAGAGGGTATGCCTAAAACAATCCCTGAAAAACTTGAAGAAGTGAAAGACCTGATAGAAGAAATAAAAAAATAAAAGATTATATCTTTTCTGCCCTTTGAGATATGGTCATACCAAAGATTATCAACAATCCTCCTGCCCAGGCAATAACACCTACTTTCTCTCCTAAGAGGAAGTAGGCAAACATCGCTGCAAATATCGGTT
>JAHIPR010000003.1 GCA_018903015.1 bacterium | reverse complement strand
TAAAAAATTTACCAAATAATTCTTCTTTTACTTTCTTACCATATCTTAAAGAAAATCTTACCCAAAATTCATTACTGTTAATTTTTCCGTCAAGAAGTTTTCTAAAATTTTCACCAGCACAAACAAAAAAATTTTCTTCAGTAATTCCCAGATAATCGCTTATAACGGGAATATCATTAAAATCACAACACAGGACACCCCCCATATCAAAAATATAAAGTTTCTTCATAATTATCTTTATTATCCTTTCCTTGATGAATACAGGGCTGCGCCACCCAGGAAATACTTAGATAGTTTAAAAAATACTATCAATATCGGAATACTCGCTATGGCAGCAACTGCCATCATTGCCCCTTCATCAGTATGTTTTTCCGCCATAAATTTAACAATATATAAAGGTATGGTCTTCATATCTTCACTCTGCACCACTAATAGGGGCCATAATAAATTATCCCATTGAGCTTTAAAAGTAAGAATGGCCAGTGTTGCCACAGCTGGAATACTATTTGGTAAAATAATTGTTCTGAAAATCATCAATTCGCTCGCCCCATCTATCCTGGCTGCATCCAATATTTCATCAGGAAAAGTAATGAAATATTGTCTCATTAAAAACACACCAAATGCATTTACTAAAAAAGGAGCTATTAATCCAGCATAAGAATCCTGAATTCCTAATTTAGTAGTGACCAGATAAAGGGGGATCATTATGGCCTCAAAAGGTATCATCATGGTGGCCATAATTAACATAAAGACCAAATTTCTACCTTTGAAATAATATTTAGCCAGACCAAATCCGGCCAGAGCTGATAAAATTACCGTAGTAGTAGATACCACTGAAGCTACTACTAAGGAATTTAAAATATTTCTGATATAGATAAAGCTTCCGTCATTACCCCTTATCCCCTGCAAATAATTCTGCCAGTAGAAGCCTTTCGGGATCCAACGGTAAGGCATTTTTAAGATATCATTTGCCGGCATTAGAGATGCAGTAAACATAAATATTATAGGAGCAAGAATAAATAAAGCTGCCAGAATGAGAAACACCCAGATAAATATATCTATTATTAAGGATTGACGGTTAATCTTATTCTTTTTTCTTTGCAAGGTATAACTCATAAAAAATATTCTCCTTAATAACTGATTTCATCAGCCCGGGAAGATTTAAATTGCACCCAGGTAAATAACATCATAATAACAAATAAAATAATACTCATAGCACTTGCTCTGCCAATCTGATGATCTCTTATGGCAGTATGATAAATATTTAAAGTTATTACATTTATAGGAGCTAACGGTGCTCCTCCTTGAGTAAATAAATATTGGGTACTGAAGGTTCTCAAACACTGAAGCATAGAAATAATAGAAACTAAAATAGTAGTAGGTTTCAAAAGAGGAAGCGTGATATACCAAAAATTTTTCCAATCATTTGCTCCATCTATTTTAGCAGCTTCATAGATACTTTGGGGAATCGATGCCAATCCCACAATAAAGATTATAGTGAAATAACCCACATATTTCCAAAAATAAACCAGCATAGTAGACATTTGAACCATTACTGAATTAGCCAACCACTTGTGGTCAATACCGGGAGTGTTCATAATCGAATTCAGCCACTGATTACCCAGCCCCCTGGGGTCAAAGATTAATAGCCAGATTACCGCAGCCACTACAGAGGATAAAACAGCGGGAGAATAATAAGCTATCTGGAAAAAATTCTGAAATCTCTTTCTGGACATTATAAAAATAGCAAATATGAGACTAAAAATTAAAAGGGGTACAAAAGTCCCCAGAGTAAAAACCACTGTAGCTCTCATAGAGTTCCAGAAATCCGGAGATTTAAGAAGATAACTATAATTACCAAGCCCGATAAAATCAGGTGGTTTTAACGATAGCAGCTTTTTCTTGAATAGACTGGTATAAAGGGCATTAAAAATCGGATAGAAACTAAAAAGGGAAAAAAAGATGAGTGTCGGAGCAACGAATATCCATCCCCAGCGGGCTTTTTTCCGTTCAATACTATAAGTTGGTATTCGTTTGCTCATCAACTATACTCCTTCTGTGAGAGACACAGGGCTAAGCTAAATAATAATAACCCAGCCCTGTGGTTTCAACTAAAACTATTATCCTTCGTCGAGTACTTCCTGAACTTTTCTCTTTAATGTTTTCAATGCATCTTCCGGTGAGACGCCGGCTAACATTACTGATTCTACTGCTTCTCTGATATGTGACTGAATTTTGGCACTATTCTCTCCATAATATACGATATGACCTTTTGCCATATCATTGGTAAACACATCGGAGTAAGGCATAGATTTATAGGTCTCTGAACTCATAAGTTCAACTGTAGGCTGGACAATATTGACTTTAGTCAGGTATTCTTCGGAATGGCTAAGCATATAAGCAATAAATTTCCATGCCATTTGCTGATTTTCGTTAGATTTCTGACCGTTAACCATATAATAATGTCCATAATAGGCTGCAGGAACATCTTTTACCGCACCTTTAAATACCGGGAAAGGAACAACCATCCACTCTTTGCTTTCATAAAAAGCAGGATTATCTGCGTTAATCCTTCCTATCTGATAAAGGCCAGTATGACACATGCCTATATCATTATTATCCATATTGAAAAGCTTTCTGGCATTGGTGTAAGTCGGTGAACCGAGATTTCTACCGCTGGGACCCCATTCCTGCATAAATTTAAGAAATTTTAGCCAGGCTTCGTCATTGACAATTGCAGTTTTACCATCATCGCTAATTAACTGTCCTCCGAGCTGTTCGACCATAGGT
>JAHIPR010000284.1 GCA_018903015.1 bacterium | reverse complement strand
TAGTGAATAGTCGTTAGTATATAGTAGCAACACGGCGTGCCGTGTTGTCCTTAAGAATTTGTTTCGTTCCTCGCAATAACACTTGGTTCGCCGAGTATTTACGATTAATTACCCATTTAATATAATAATACTACATCAGATGAGTTTTTTCCTGCTTAAAAATGAAAAAATATTTATTATTTTTCATACTTATTATAATATTCTTCATTGGAAATTAATATTTTTCTTGGATTTCGACCATCGTATGGTCCTACAATTCCCCTTTTCTCCATTACATCTATCAATCGAGCTGCTCGGGTATAACCAATTCGAAGCTTTCGTTGCAATATTGATATTGAAGCTTGTTTACTATTAATGATAATAGAAACAGCTTCATTGAATAATTCATCTTCTTCATCTTCTTCTGTTTCTCGCAATAAATCTTTACTCTTTTTATATTCTAACACTTCTTGTTCATATTCGTGAGAGGGGGAATACTTCATTAAATAGGATACCACATTTCTAATTTCTTTTTCTACTACAAAAGCTCCTTGAGCCCTAATTGGTTTGGAGGCACCAACCGGAGAAAATAACATATCTCCATTCCCTAATAATTTTTCGGCACCATTAACATCTAATATAGTTCTTGAATCAACCTGAGTAGAAACCGCAAAGGCAATTCTGGAAGGGAAATTTACCTTTATTGAACCGGTAATAATATCTACAGAAGGACGCTGAGTAGCTATTATTAAATGTATTCCCGTTGCCCTGGTCATCTGAGCTAATCTGCATAATGATTCCTCTGCTTTTACCGGAGAGATTAACATCAAATCAGCTAATTCATCGATTATTATTATAATATAGGGTAAGGGTTCAGTATCATTATTAATATTTCTAACATATTCGTTATAACCGTCTACATTCCTGACTCCTACTTCCGCAAATATTTTAAATCTTTTTTCCATTTCGGAAATCGCCCAGTTTAATACTTTAATGGCTTGACTTGTATCGGTTACAATAGGTATCAATAAATGCGGAATGCCATTGTAAATATTTAGCTCCACTCTCTTTGGGTCGATCATTAGAAATTTCACTGTTTCCGGACTTAGTTTATAAAGAATACTTAATATTATATTATTAATACATACACTTTTCCCTGATCCGGTTGCCCCGGCAATTAATAAATGAGGAAGTTCGGTTAAATCTGCGATTATGGGCTTGCCTCCAATATCTATTCCTAACGCTATGGGTAATTTATATTTTCCATTTTGAAATTCACTACTTTGCAATATTTCTTTTAAATACACATTTATTCTTTTACGATTAGGGACTTCGATTCCTACAGCGTTTTTACCGGGTATTGGTGCTTCTATCCTGACTGAGGCTACTGCAAAGGACAAAGCAATATCATTGCTTAAATTAGTTATTTTAGATATTTTAACACCGGGTGCAGGATGAATTTCATATCGGGTAACAGTTGGTCCCTGGATAACCCCAACGACTTTTGCATTAATTCCAAAATTAGTGAAGGTTTTTTCGAGTGTTTTTATATTTTCCTCAATATTTAATTTGGTATCCGTTTTCTCTTCAGAGTACGAGTCAGATAATAGTGATAAGGATGGAACTTGATAACTGTCTATTTTAGGTTCCTGTTTAGATATCTGGTAATCCCTGTCAAAAGTTGCTTCTTCTTCTAATCTTTTTTCTTTTTTCCTGGTTTTTTTTATTATAAATAATTTTTTGGGTATTTCATCTGTTCCGTATTCTTGATAGTCGGGCGCTTCTTTGCGTTTTGAAATTTTAGAAATTTTTGCCCCGATATTTTTTAAAATATTGTAAATATTATTCAATATCATCTTTGTTTTATTCCCCAGGTTCCTAAATATATGAAAATAGGAAACATCAGTTATGAATAAGGCAGATATTAAGCTGAGAGATATTAGAACAAGATAAGCGCCTTTTGTTCCAAAGTAAAGGAATAAGGAATTGGCAAAATAATAACCTAGCAAACCTCCGCCAACCCCTTTCATTGCCAATGAATATGAATTGTCGAGCAAAAGTAATCTAATATGGATAAATATAAGAAATATAATAAATAAAAAACTAATGCCGAAGAGTTTATGATAAGGATTGGGTAGTTTATAATTAAAAAGAATTACAATTCCCAAAAATAATAACAAGATGGGGAAAATATAGGCACCAAGACCAATATTGCGAGTTGCTATTTGAAAAATAATTTTTCCAACGATTCCCATTTTGTCAGTGAAGACAAAGGCGAAAATATATAACAAAGAAAATGCAATAATTACTATACTTATGGTTTCATTTTTAGTATTTTTTTTCTTTATTTTCAACTGATTAAAGTCCTCTCGATAAATATATCCAAATTGTTAAACCAGATATAATCCAAAGATAGTATGAAAAAAGGTATATTTTTCGATTTTTTAATAATCCTATAAATATTTTCATAGCACCATAGCTTGATATTGCCGCCACTAACCCGGATAATATCAGAATAGATAAATCTATATTTAAGGAAGATAATTCCCTCATTTTAAACATTGAAGCACCTAAAATGATCGGTACAGATAGTATAAAAGAATATCTTGCTGCAAATTCCCGATCTAAGTTTCTTGATAATCCGGCAATAACAGTTAAACCGGACCTCGATATCCCGGGGATAATAGCAACAGCTTGAGCTACTCCTATAAAAATAGCATCTTTATAAGTAATTTCTGAAATATTTTTATTGCCCCCTGTGTAATATTTATTACCCAGCCAAAGTAAGACTCCTGTAACAGTTAACATAAAGGATGCTATTATGGGCTTGCCAAAAAGTATTTCAAAATAAGAACTAAAAGTATATCCAATAATTGCCGCCGGCATGGTGCTAATTACTAAAAACCAGGCGTACTTTGATGATGAATTATTTTTAAAAATATTTGATATATTTTCTCCATGAGATAGTTTATAAATACTGTCAAAAAAAGAAATTACTAATTCTTTAATTTCTTTTCTAAAGAGCACTATTACAGCCACAACTGTTCCAAAATGTAAAAATGCTTCAAATGCCGCGCCTGGTAAATGTAATTGTAAGAAATAC
>JAHIPR010000283.1 GCA_018903015.1 bacterium | reverse complement strand
TATATATTTTAGGAGAGTGGTCTTTCTAATGGAAAATATAAATAAAAAAGAACAAATTTTAAATGCTGCCCAGGAGGTTTTCTTTCAAAAAAGTTTCTATGAAGCCACCATGGATGACATTGCCCAGCTTTCAGGGATTAAAAAACCGACTATTTATTATTACTATCCTTCCAAAATAGATTTAGCTTCAGAACTTGTTGAATTAAATATCGAAAAATTGTTTGGGAAAGTAGAAGAAATAATTCTAAATACAGAGGATATAAAACAACGAATTAAAATGATAGTAGATTTTTATATAAATCTATTAGAAGAAAATCCTAAGATTTTTATTGTTATTCAAAGAATTGGATATGACTTTATGCAAAAGGAAGATAGTAAGAAAAAAATAAACGAACTCTTCGAAAAATTAAGAGGAAAACAAAAGAAAGCAGGCGACCTGTTCGGAAAGGTACTTCTGTCCAATAACGAGATAGTGTCAGGGGATACTTTTTTATTTTCTCTGTTTGCTTCTTTGGGGAGGTCTATTTTTGAAGAAATCTCTCGAGGGAAAAAACCGCAAAAAAGCGATTTTTTGGCCATCAGAGATATTTTTATCGCCTCAGTGAAATAAACAGGAACAGAGAACCGTTCTCTGTATTATTTAAGCTAATTTTTTTGCTTTGTACCCGTAATAAAAATTCGCTACTGCAATAATTGAAGCACTTACTATTAAAATAAAAGATATTGCATTGATAACCGGTGTCGATCCATCTCTTACCTGTTGATATAAAATTATAGGCAGGGTGGGTTGAGAACTAATAAGAAATGTCGTTGTATTAAAATTTTCAAAAGACATAAGGAATGCTATTGCAATTCCTCCTATAATTGAAGGCTTGAGATATTGAAGGGTAATAAACCAGATAACTGCAAATCGATTTGCACCAAGATCGGATGCAGCTTCTTCAAATGTCCTGTCAAATTTTCTAAGTCTTGCAGAAATGACCATGGTTACGATAGTAGTTATAAATGAAAACTGACCAAGCACTATAAGCCAGAAACCCGGCCTAAGTATTTTTATATCAATTCCAAAAGTATTCTCAATAAATAACCCTACTGTAGTAGAAAATAACAGTATGGATATGCCAAGAATTACTCCTGGTATTACCAATGGAGCGATCATCAGGAAATACAAAGCACCTTTAAACTTGAAATCTTCCTGTTCAAAGAGAAAAGCGGCCATAGTTGCTACAATAGTTGAAAGTATAGAAACTGAAATTGCAACTTTAAAGGAAGTTGCTATAGCTCTTAAATTCATTTTGTCATAAAAAATACCTATTTTCCCAGGTCCTTTTCCAAAAAACCAGTCAAGAGTAAGTCCTTTCCATGGTAAAGATGGAAACATAGAGTTGTTAAATGCAAGAATCATGGTTACAACAAGTGGAGCAAATAGAAATATAAAATAGAAAAGGGTAAAAAGTCTGTAACCCGATAAATAACTTTTAGAGTTTGATAATGTTCTTATCATTTAATTACCTTCCTGAAATCTTGTTTGGTTAATTTCAATGCGACCCATATTATAAGTGAGGATAAGGCTAACAACAGAAACCCAAATGCAGCTCCCTGATTCCAATTAAAATAAGTTATTATCTGATTATATATCTGTTCAGTAAACCATAGAGAATTCTTACCGCCCATGAGTTTTGGAGTCAGATAACTGCCCAGAACCAGCATGAATACAATGATGCTTCCAGACGTAATTCCAGGCATTGAGTAGGGAATGATAATTTCACGCCATATGGCTATCTTCTTTGCCCCCAAGTCGTAGGCTGCTTCGATAAGAGAATCATCAAGACTTTCCATTACACCTATAATTGGTATAATCATAAAAAGCATAGATGTATAAACCAGTCCCATTATCATGGTAATATCATTGTAAAGCATCTCTGTGGGCTGCTTGAATAAACCTATTCCTACTAAAAAATGGTTAAGAACTCCACTTTCCCGTAAGAGTATCATCCACCCGTAAACTCTGATTAATTCACTTACCCAAAATGGAACTAAAAGTAAAACCAACAATACTCCCTGTATTCTCAAATTAACAACTTTAGTAATGAAAAACGCGATAGGAAGGGCAATAATCAGAACAATAAATGTTACAAGAATAGAATACAACGCTGTCCGCACGAAGGTAAGCCAATAAATCGGTTCAGTAAAAAAAGCGCCATAATTTTTAAAAGTAAACCCTGACCTTCCTAGGAATGACATTCGAAGAAGCTCGAGATGTGGAAGTACAATCAATAAAAATAACCATAAAAAAACCGGGATGAAGAATATAATAAAACTCCATCTTATTTTAGAGTTCCTCATATATTTTACCATCTGTTTTATTGAAGCATGCAACAGCTTCAGGATCCCAACCTATTTTTATCTTGTCCTTAGCTTTTATATAATCAAATTGCTTGTTCTGTGGCAGGGAGACAATAAGCTCTTGTTTAGAATCTTCGGGTACAACCAGAAGCCTGCTGTTAGCGCCATCAAAGAGTATTGTTTTGACACTAACATTCAAGATATTAAAATTTTCTTTTGTAATCTTTGGATTAATGATTATAGCCTCTGGTCTGACGTACAATTCGATAAAATTATCATCTTTAAAATCAACGGGTCTGTTTAATTTAAAGTTATGGCCGTCTGCTGTTTCAGCAAAAAAGTTACCATTTTCATCCTTTCTTTGTTTTGCAATAAACTTATTATTTTTTCCAACAAATTGAGCAACAAAAGCTGAAGACGGGTTACTGTAAAGGTTCTGAGGGGTGCTAATTTGTTCAAAATGACCGGCATTCATGACTGCCACATAATCGCTCATAACCATAGCTTCTGATTGGTCATGGGTTATATAGACAAAAGTAGTACCAACAGCAGCCTGAAGTTTTTTGAGCTCAACTTTCATGTGTTCTCTCAACTTAGCATCAAGAGCCCCCAGGGGTTCATCCAGAAGAAGAACCGATGGTTCAAGAACCAGACATCGCGCAATAGCAACTCTTTGGTTTTGTCCCCCGGAAAGCTGATTAATCTTTTTTAATCCATAATCTGGAAGCCCTACTCTTTCCAGCATTGAATTTACTTTTTGCTCAACACTTTTACCTTTCTCGCCTCTTCTTCGAAGGCCAAAAGCAATATTATCATAAACATTCATCATGGGAAATAAAGCAAGATTTTGAAAGATAAGGTTCACCGGTCTTTTATTGGGTTCAACTCCAAGCATATTCTTCCCGCCGATTTCGACTGTTCCGGTGGTTGGTTGAAGAAAACCGGCAATCATTCTTAATAATGTAGTTTTTCCACAACCAGAAGGCCCCAGTATTGAGAAAAACTTTCCATCCTCAACATCGAAGGAAACATTATTTACGGCTGTGAAATTGCCAAATTTTTTAGAAATATCTTTTACGGATAGCGCAATCTGCATTTAAGCACCTTCCGTTCATCAATATTTATAATAAAAGAGAAGCAGGCAGCGGAAACGCTGCCTGCTTAATTAACTTATTTTGCAGCCTTGATTCTATCCATTACTTTACCTTCCATTTCTTC
Source organism: bacterium (assembly GCA_018903015.1). The sequence goes on along the minus strand of JAHIPR010000283.1, from coordinate 8,616 downwards.
AAGTCCTGCAGGTACTGTAGGATACCAGTTTGCGTTTGCAAGAGCTTCAGGAGGTAATCCTCTGGCAAAATTGTCAGCAATATCTGGATTAAGATATTTACCAGCATCTTTTGATGCTGTACCATATTTTTCTTTATTAGTAAAAACTGCTGCATTTTCTGGTCTGAGTATAAAGTTAATCCATTTATATGCACCTTCAACATTTTCAGATTTTGCTGGAATAGCAAATGTATCTACCCATGCCATTACACCACTAGTTGGAGCAATATAGTCGATGTTTGGATTTTCCTCATGGAGCTTCCATCCTGCCTGTTCCCATGCCATTGCTGCCCAAACTTCGCCTGATCTAATTAATTCAAGAATCTGATCAGCATTGTCCCAGTAAATTCTTAGAACAGGTTTAGCAGCAATAAGTTTTTCTGAAATGTCCTCAAGAAATTTCTGATAACCTTCCAAGTCATTGTAAAGTTCAAAGGGATCATATCCAAATGAAAATCCCATAGCACAGAGAGTAGGTCTTTTCATCCTATAGGAAACTCTTCCGGTATATTTAGGGTCAAGCAGGTCTTTATAATCTTTTACATCCGGTGCTTTTTCAAAGTTAACAACAAGCCCATCAGTTCCATAAACATGCGGCACTCCATAGTATTTACCATCAACAAGGGTATTCTTTTTAACAGCTGCAACTAAAGAAGGCTCAAGCTGATCAATATCAATTTTTGAATAATCGATCGGCTGATAAATACCGTATTCAGCCACTACAGAAGAAATTCTGTCCTGTGAAGGCTGTGCAAGGTCAAAACCCCCCCCTCTTGTAGCTCGTAATTTTGAGATCATCTCCTCATTGCTACTGAGAATAACCTCAACTTCTATACCTGTCTCTGCTTTAAACTTTGCAATAAGCTCTTCCGGTGCATAACCAGCCCAGGTGATAAGACGTAATACATTTGAAGAAGATGCAGCCATTAACTGACTCCCAACGACGAAAAGCACTAATGATACAAGGACCAAAAAAACTGTTAATTTAACTATCTTTTTCATTATTTTTCTCCTTTTTAAAATTTTAAAATACTTAAAAATTAACCAGACTTTACAAATAACATTAAACTACGCTTAAAAGAAGGCCACTATAATGATAGAGCAAGTGCGTACCTTTTGATTAAATAAATTAACCTCCAACTAATGGAGGAAATATATTTACTTCATCACCATCTTCTAATTTAGTAAGAAGGCCCCTTAAAAACCTAATATTCCTTCCATTCTTCAAGATGAGTATAGTGGGTTTAATTCCCCCTGATTCGTTATCTATTATAGCCTCCACTGCTTCAGGTGGCAAGCAAACAGGGGAAAGGAGATCTTTTAAAATAGCTCCCTCTTTTAGGCTTACCTTTATCTCTCCTCCAAAAACTTCTTTTAAATTAGCAAATGCTTTTACTTTTACAATCATTTAGGTTAACACTATCTCTATAGCTTTATTCTAAACTATAAATAGTTTGAATAAAGCTATAGGGATATCCTTTTGTTTAAATTCTTACTTTTTTGGAATACCAGTTTCTAAATCCCATCCTCTTGCTACGTAACATTCTTCCAACATTCGAGCATAATCTTTAATTTCGCATTCTTCCACTGAGGAATATTTTCCAAATTCTGGCAGTTTACATACTCTCTCTGGGAGCATATCATCACTTTTCTTTATGCCCTCTCTAACATTAAACATTCTTTGAAGATTATAAACATGCTCCCCTATGCTTAAAAGTTTCTTCACATCTATATCCCATCCAGTCAAGGTAGAAACCAGCCAAGCCACCTCCCCAGGTCCCAAACCATTATATATGAAGAATTTACAAATTCCCACAATTTCTGGTACTATCCCCCAATCTTGTAACATTTTTGCACTTTTCCCTTTGCCTTCTTCGGCAAAGCGATCCACAGTTTGAGGGTCAGTAAGTCCGTAAGGAATTAATCCGAAATCGTTTTTAAGGCTATCATAAGCCATACCTTCAAGTGGGTGAATATGACACATGCCTCTATTGCTTAACCCATACATTATGGCAAGGGTTTTTCCGGATCTTGGATCGTGTGCAGGCCCCTCAAGACCCTTTACCTGAATTGCCAGCGCCTCTGAACCCTTACCAATCTTTTGAGAAGCAGCTCTGGTTCCTTCACCTAAAACTTGGCCTATCCCAACTCTATTAGCTATTTTCTTAACTAATTCAACTACGGTTTCGGTATTGCCCCAAGTAAGATCTAGGCCATCTGCCTCTTTTTTACTAATAATACCTTTCTCGTAGCAATCCATGGCAAAGGCAATAACCCCACCTGCAGAAATTGTATCTAAACCATATTCATTACATAAGTAAGTAGCATGTACTGCAGCATCCATGTCTTCATTCAGTAGGAAAAAGGTGAAAGCACAAATGCTTTCATATTCAGATCCCTCATGTTCAGGAGTTTCCCATTTCCCACCTTTTACTTCAGCAATTCTGCCGCAGCGCAGTACACATCCCTTATAGCACGGATTGGCTCTCACTAAGTTTTTACTCTCAAAGTGATGATAAAGCTCCTCACCTTTCCCCCATGAGTTAGATCTCCAATTCTTTGTCGGTATATCTCCAAGAGCATCACACGCAGGGATATCTCCTGTAGTGCCACCTGGAGCCAGGCCATCTTTTCCAGCTTTGGCTAAAACTTTTTTATTACACTCTTTACGGGCTAATGAGAACTCATCCGGTTTAGCTACAGGAATCTTTTTACTACCTTTTACTGCAATTGCAAGTAAATTCTTTGCACCCATCACTGCCCCCGCTCCACATCTTCCAAAGGCTCTTCCGCCAATCATAATATTGGCAAAATTCACCAAATTTTCACCTGCACAGCCTATCACTGCGATTTCAAATGTTTCATCCTTTAATTCTTCTTTAATAAGCTTGTCTTTTTGAGAGGTTGTTTTACCCTTCAGTTTTCCTGCGTTTTTTATCTCTACTTTATCATCGTCAATTAAAATATATTTTAGTTCTTTAGCTTTGCCTTCAATTAGCAGAAAATCATAGCCTGCTTTTTTTAAAGTACCGCCCCACTCTCCTCCGCACTTCGCTTCGCCCCAAATCCCGGTAAGTGGAGATTTAAAGCAAACTTCAGCAAATCCCGAACCAGGAGCTCCTGTACCGGTTAGAGGACCTGTGGCAAATAACAATTTATTTTCTGGACTCAAGGGATCAACACCTACTGGAAGTTCATCAGATAAAAGTTTTATACCATACCCAACCCCACCTAGAAATTCTTTTAAGACTTCCGGCTTGATTTTTTCAAAACTAACTTTCCCTTTAGTTAAATCTATTCTCAATAACTTGCCAGCGTACCCATATAATTGATTACTTGCTGTTGAATTCATTTTTTACCTCCTTTGTTTAATTTTTTTAAATCTATCTAACTGTAAAATTATTAAAGTCCAATGGATTCCCTTCCTTTAAACGCTTTATTAAAGAACTCCTTTATATTTTCTAAAGTTGCCTTTCTCGGATTGTACTGAGACATCGAATACATCTCTTCAGCTCGATTTAATATATACTCTGAAATCGCTGGTATATCTTTTTCCGGTATATTGTAAGCTTTTAGATTCGTAGGCAAATCAACATCTTCTAATAAATCAAAAGTAGCTGTAATGGCTTTTTGTGCTGCTTCTTTAACCTCTAACCCAAATACATCTTCTCCCATTGACTCCGCTATTTTTATTAATTTCCTCCTGGCATAAGCATCAGGTAAATTATACCAATACACGAAGGGAAGTAATACACCACAAGCTTCACCATGAGGAATACCATATTTTGCTGATATTCCCTCAGAAGCTACATGGCATAATACTGCAGGTCCAGCCACCCAAGGGTAACTTATAATTGTTCCACCTATTGAAGATGCTAAAGCCATGTTCCATCTTGCCTCAAGGTTATTTCCTTGATGATATGCTGTTCTCAAATTCTGAGAAACAAGTTCTACCGCCTTTAAAGATAAGGCATCAGAAAAAGGATTTGCCTGTAAAGATAAAACAGCTTCTGCAGTATGGCTCAGAGCATCCATTCCACTTCCAGCAGTTACCCTGGGGGGTAACCCTACTGTTAAGCTCGGGTCTATTACAGCAGCATCAGCGAGAACCAGATCGCCTGTTATCCATGTTTTAATTGGTCCTATAACGTTAGGCACAATCACTACCGCCGTATTAGAACATTCGCTGCCTGTTCCAGAGGTGGTAGAGATTAATATTTTCGGTTTCGATCCGGTTAAAGGTTTAGTGCTCGGACAAACATATTCCTCTAATTCACCAGCCGTCTCCGACATAACAGCAACCATTTTAGCTATATCCATAACCGCACCACCACCAATGCCCACAACCAGCCCGTAACCTTTCCCTTTTACCAACTTGATAATTTTCTTCACCTCTTCTAATACAGGCTCCTTTGCTTCTGCATCATAAATGTCAACGGTGAAACCTGCGTCCTCTAAAGACTTCTTTGGCCTTTCCATTAAACCAATTTTTCTTAACGACTTATCAGTAAGGATTATGCACTTTGTGTTTTTGGCAATCTCTTTGGCCAACTCTCCTATCTTATCCACTGCTCCAACCCCAAAATTCACTCTGGGAGTATGCCTATATTTATCGATTCTACTTAACCAATAACTTTCAAATACTTTATTAAGTTCTGTCATTTAACTGACCTCCTTTATAAATTCTTTTTACACCAGAAAATTAATTTAACCTATCAAGCAATATGGTTCTTAAAATACTTTAATAAACCCTGTTATTTATCAACCTCCTTTGTTAAGTCTTGTTTTCTTTTCGCTATCGTAATAATGAAAACAAACCTCCTCCCTTCGGGAGTCTGAATAATCACCGTTTCATTGGTTACAGGCACAGGCATTATCGCCATTTTCTAGCTTCATTTCCCGAAATATAAATTGGGTAACCATAGGGCTATTTGGGGAAATATCATTATAATACCTAAACCAAGAATCATAATCAGCACAAAAGGGATTACCGAGCGGTAGATATCTGCCAGCGATATCTCTTTAGGAGCCATCGCCCTCATAAGAAACAGGTTATATCCAAAAGGAGGCGTCAGGTAAGCTATCTGGCAGGTTATAGTATAGAGAATACCATACCAAATCGGGTTAAAGCCCATCTTGATTACCAGGGGAACATAAAGAGGAGCAACAATGATGAGCATGGCCGTATCGTCCAGAAACATGCCCATTAAGAGATAGGAAAGCTGCATCATAATCATTATTCCCCACCTGCCGAACCCGTACCTGAGAAATAGTTCCTCTATTGCATGTACAGCGCCAAGACCATCAAAGATGGCACCAAAAGCAAGTGCCGCGAGAATAATCCACATAAACATGCAGCTAACACTTAAGGTATCACGCAGTACTTCAGTCATTAACTTCCAGCTTAACCGCCGATTGAAAACAGCGGCAATGGTAATTACTGTTGCACCTACGGCTGCACTCTCGACTAGACTGGTTATTCCCATGAAGAACAGTCCAGACATCATAAAAATAATTAATATGGGAACTAGCCCGGCCCGGAGCAGCCGGATTTTCTGTTTAAAAGGAATATTACGTTCTTCCGGGGACAACGCTGGCCCCATCTCTGGCTGAATCAGGCATCTAATAAAGATATATAGGATAAACAAGCCTGCCAGCAGGAAGCCAGGTAAAAAACCGGCCATCCACAGACGTCCAACCGGTTGCCTGGCTATCATTCCGTAAAGAACCAGAACTACGCTGGGCGGTATCATGATGCCTAAGGAACTACCAGCCTGGACTACACCGGTTATCATTTGCTTGTCATATTTTCGCTTAAGCATTTCTGGTAAAGCGATAGAACTTCCAACAGCCATGCCAGCTACACTTAACCCGTTTATAGCCGATATTATGGCCATCAGAACAATGGTTCCTATGGCTAAGCCACCCCTGACTGGACCCATCCAGACATGTAACATTTCATATAGATCATCCGCTATGCCTGATTTAGAAAACATATACCCGATGTAGATGAATAAAGGCAGGGTTAGGAGCGGATACCAAACCAGCAGCTGAAAGCTTGCATGGTAAGACATCCCCACACCACCCTTCCCCCACAGGAGTAGAGAGAAAATAGCGGATACACCACCGATAACGGCAAAGATTTGTCGCCCGGTGAGAAGCATGACAATCATCGAAGCGAACATAAGAATAGCCATAAGCGAAAAACTATAACTAACCATAATATATTTATATATCCTCCCCTCTAATTATTGCCAGGTCCTTGATAAACTCGGCTATTAGCTGTAAGAGCATCATAACGATTCCTATCTGCATAATAATTTTGATGGGAGCCACCTGTGGTGCCCATGCAGAATAAGTCACCTGCTTATATTTAAGTGCATATTGAATACCTTGGAAACCACCGTAGAGGAGTACCACAAGGTATAGGAGTATGATAAAAAAGGTAATAACATCGGCAACAGCTTTTCTCTTCGCCGACCACTTGTTGTATAAGAGGTCCATTCTAACGTGGCCCCCCATAAGCAGGGTGTACCCACCTCCAAGCAAGTAATAGGCGGCCATAACAAACTGCGCAGTCTCCATTGACCATACATGCGGGCGGTTAAAGATGGTCCTGGACACAGTCTCATAAATTAGAATGCCTATCATTGCAAAAACCAAAAACATTACAAACTTACCTACCGCCCGGCTGGTTGCGTCCATATATCGGACGTAGATTTTTGCTGCTTTAATCATTTTAATTTCCCCTGTCCATTAAGTTAAAATTTTAGAGGTCTCCCCTCCTTAGCCTTTCCCTAGCCTTAATGTAGAGCCGGATAGGGAAGGGAAACCTCTATACTATACTAAACTATTATTACCCAGTTCATCAGTATCGGTAGGGAGGACCGGCTTCTTTCATGGTCTCGATGTACTCTTTGAATATGGCTACCACCCTGGCCCTCCTGGGGCTCGTGGCAGCAATCTCGTCCCAGTACTTTAGTGCCGCCTCTTCCACCACCTTCCACTCCTCGTCAGGGATGGTGGTGAGTTCCAACTTTTCTCCCTTCGTTCGGTAGTGAGCTTCACCCCACCAGTACCAATGTAGTCGGTAGTAGTGCGATTTGTCTATTGCCAGCAGGAACAACTGCTGTAGGTGAGGAGGCACCTTCTCCCATGCCTTGGTGTTAACAAACCAACCACCTGACCAGCCTCCAGAGATAGGATTAGTCAGATAATAGTCGGTAACATCAGCCCATCCGACAGTATAAATCTCAGTGAGGCCGCACCAAGAAACTCCGTCTAACATACCCGTTTGAATGGCCATCTCAACGTCCTCATAGGGCATGACTATCGGGACAACACCGAATTGTTGCATGAACTTGCCCCCGGTCGGGAACATATATATTCTCAGTCCCTTAAAGTCTTCAATGGATCGGATTGGTTTGGTGGTAGCAAAATTGCATGGGTCCCAGCTCCCCTGGCTTAGCCAGGTAACACCTTCTATCTCATCATAGGCTTCCTTCCAAATTTCGTTCAGCCCCCACCAATTCCACAGTACGTTAACATCTAGTCCGTAGCGTGCAATAAGAGGGAAATAAGCTCCAAATATAGCTACATCTACAGGAGCCGCCATTGAGTCATCGTCACTAACGACTGCGTCAATTGTTCCCTCCTGTAATGCCCGAAATAGCTCACCATGGGGCACCAGCTGATCAGCTGTATATACTTCGATGAACATCTCTCCGTTCGCTGCAATATTAAACTCATCTATTGCGTTTTTACTGACATGGTCATTCAGGGCAGGACCGGCATACGATTGAAGCCTCCACCTGATGGGTGCGGCAGCTACTGAACTGGCTAATACAATAACCATTAAAAGTGTAACAAAAATTATCTTTTTCATTTTCTTCTGGGTATTAAAATAGAGAGGAGTAAAAGAGCAGTGATAGTGGTAATAGTAGTTTCTTCTTTGGTTCTTTCTTCAGTTTTACCATCCACAGAAAATTGTGGATAACCCCTATCGGACAGGCAGGCATACTCTCTATCATCATACCTTATTCACCTCCTTTATAATAATATCTTGACATTAGGTCACAAGGTCACATTTGAAAAAAGAAACAAATTTTGCAAGCACATATAAGTTTAAAAAGAACATTTCAGCCTAAAAATCTACCATTTCCCCCCAAACTGCTAATAGATACCACCTCCTTTAAGAGACCTGCGTTGGCTTTTAGTACTTTTTATAATATTACAATCCCCCCAAAAAAAAGTCAAGAATTTTTTTTAAAATGTTTTTTCAAAATTCTTGGAATTTTTTTTCGAGATTTACCTCCTCTATATATTATTCATGCAAGAAAACCATTGTCTTTAAGCCAAATTTGCTTCTTTTGTAACCTACAATTACGAGAACGAAAACGGTTAAGATGTTTCTTGTAGGAACAGGGGAGGGTTCCTGTTAAAAGCTTGTTTTGCTGGAAAAGGTAAAGTTATTGGTGCGAAGATAGGGGGCCACAACCGGGCCGATTAATCCTGGTTTTGTCTGTCTTTCTTTGGAGATCATATCCACTGCCTTTAACATATCTACTACACTGGCAT
>JAHIPR010000282.1 GCA_018903015.1 bacterium | reverse complement strand
AAATGGTCTTCCTTTGGCTTGAAATATTTTCGCAACCGCTTTCTCATTGAGGGCATCTGCCCCCAATCCATAGACTGTCTCAGTAGGAAAAGCCACCAAGTTACCTTTTTTTATTTCTTCTGCAGCTGTTTTTATCTTAGCAAAATCTATTCTTTTGGGATTTATTACTAATATTTTGGTTTTCATTTTAATATTTTTAATATTTTGTATCTTAATATTCCTATAGGAACTTCAATCTCAACTTCTTCTCCTTCCTGGTGACCTAAAAATGCCCGTCCTAAGGGAGAACTTATAGATATCTTGTCATGAGTGAAATCTATTTGGTCATCCGGTACAAAGATATATTCAATTTCTTCCCCAGAACCTAAATTCTTCAGCTTTAGAGTTGTGCCGATACCAATCCCCTCTGAATAACAATCCTCTTCTACTACTTTAGCCCGACTTAACTTCTGTTTTAACCTAACAATATTTATTTCGTTCATACGCTGAGCTTCTAAGGCTATGTTATACTCTGCATTCTCAGTGATATCTCCGTATTCTAATGCCCGGCTAATATCTTCTTGTATCTCTTTTCTTTTTGCTACCTCTAAATGCTTTATTTCTTCTTTTAAATTCTTCAAGCCTTCTTTGCTTAAGAAAATCTCGTTATTGTTCACTTTTATCCCTCTTTTATCTTATCAATTTTACCGTTTAATATAATATTTCTCTTCAACAATATCAATATAATTTTAGTTATTTTAATTCTCTTTTATGGATTACTGTTGATATTAAAAAAGCAGGTAGGTAGTTCCTGCTCAAATTAAATCTATATTTTACTTAAAAAAATTGGTGGCGCAAGGGGGAATTGAACCCCCGTTTGCTGATTGAGAGCCAGCTGAATTAACCACTATTCGATTGCGCCCGTAATCAATGAATTAATTAACCAATTTACCAATTCAGTAAGTTATCCTCTATTTACTTCTTGTATTTCTTTTCTTCACTATATAACTCGATACTATCTTGTATTTTTCTTTCTTGACTCGATACTATATACTCGATACTTGATACTATCTTTTTACCTTCTGTCTTCCTCTTTACTAACTATACGCTAAACGCTGTACGCTCCACGCTAGGCTTATTCACTAACGACTAATTTTATAATGGAATGGCTGAGGGAGGTGGGGTCGAACCACCGCTCCCAGATCCAGAGTCTGGTGTCCTACCACTAGACGATCCCTCAACTCTATAATAATCTTTTCTTTTTTTATTTTATACTAAATCGTGTTATTTGAAAAGTCTAATTAATTATTTTTTCACTTCTTCTATTTTTTCTATAGCTACTTTTAAACGTTTAACAGTTTTGTCCTGACCTAATACTACCATTAATTCAAACAAGCCAGGACCTACTTTTTTACCGCTAAGCGCAACCCGAGTAGGATGGATTATTTTGCCGCCCTTTATTTGTAAAGAAGAGGCAACTTCTCTTACTGCATTTTCAATACTTTCTTCATTCCAACATTTAAGGGCAGAAAGCTTTTCCTTTAAAGTCTGCAAAATACCTGGTACACCTTCTTCGCTTAATACGCTATCAAAAGCCTGGGGTTCAATATCTATTTTATCTACAAAAAAATAATCCGCATACGCGATAAACTGAGAAAAATTTTTAATCCTTCCCTGCATCAATTTTACCACTTCTTTTATGTATTCATTTTTTGCCGGAGGAAGACCTTCTTCATCTTCAATATAATTAGCCTCCTTAAGAAAGGGAAGAAGCATTTTGGTTAGGGAATCGATAGACATATTCTTCAAATATTCACTATTAAACCAATTTAGCTTTTCTATACTAAAAACAGCCGCGTGTTTGGAAATTTTATCCAAACTAAACTCTTTAATTAATTCTTCTTTTGTGAATATCTCCCTTTCGTCGCCAGAAGACCAACCTAAATGAGTAATATAATTCACTACTGCCTCTGGGATATAACCCATCTTTTTATATTCCATAACCGAAGTTGCTCCATGACGTTTACTCAGCCTGGTGTGATCTTGTCCCATAATCATAGGGATATGAGCAAATTTTGGCACATCAAATCCCAAGGCTTCATATATTACTATCTGTTTAGGGGTATTAGAAATATGGTCATCTCCTCTCATAACGTCGGTAATCTTCATTAAGGCATCATCAATAACTACCGCATAATTATAAGTAGGAATTCCGTCTGATTTCATAATTACAAAATCACTTAACAACCCGCCGTCAAAAGTTACTTCTCCCCTTAATAGGTCATCGAAGGCAATTTCCTTGGCAGGAACTTTAAGTCTTATTACCGGTTTTCTACCTTCTACTTCATATCTTTTCTTTTCCTCATCACTAAGGTTAAAACAATGTCTATCATACTTAAGAGATTTATTTTCTCTTGCCTGTTTTTCTCTACTTTTTGCCAGTTCTTCTCTGGTACAATAACAACGATACGCTTTTTTATCTTTTAAAAGTTTTTCCGTATATTCCTGGTAAATGTGTAAGCGCTTCATCTGATAATAGGGACCATATTCCCCGCCTTTTCCGGGTCCTTCATCCCAATCTAAATCTAACCATTTCATACCTTCCAGTATCACATTTACTGCTTCTTCAGTAGACCTTACTTGGTCGGTATCTTCAATACGTAAAACAAAAGTCCCATTATAATGTCTGGCATAAAGCCAATTAAATAAAGCCGTTCGGGCTCCTCCAATATGTAAATAACCAGTTGGACTAGGGGCAAACCTAACCCGTATTTTTTTATCTTCCATTCTTTCTCCACCCTTAATTAGTATATAGTCGTAGGGGCAGACCTTGTGTCTGCCCTTTAATAATTACTTGATCTGTACCTAAAGGGCAGACACAAGGTCTGCCCCTACTATTTTT
>JAHIPR010000281.1 GCA_018903015.1 bacterium | reverse complement strand
TTTTCGACCGATGGTGGGGTATGTAATTGCCTGGCAATGAAAGACCTTCCAATCATTGCTTGGGCGATTCGTTGACCTCCACGATATAGTCGAAATTCATAAAAATTAGTAAGGATGACATTGGGAAAGGTATCACAATAACGTTTCAGTTGTTCAGTTCCTTCAATGTAATCCAAATTAGTAACAGAAGGATCTTTAGCTTCAATATAACCGGTAATGTGGTTTTTCCCGTCCCAAATGCGAAAATCGGGATTTCCGGCTTCCGTTTTTTTGGGGAGTATGGTAACATCGATATTCTTTACTTTCAGAAAAGCGGCTGTTTTTTTGATTAATTCATCCAGATTAGCATAATAGCTTTCTTCCCGGGCATCCCCGCGTTGAAAAGTATTGGTAAGATTCTTAAGATATTGTTCTAATAATTCTTCTAACAAAGCTTATTTCCTTTTTAAGAAAATTTCTAAATAAACACTCTGGGTTAATAATTTCTTGGGGTCTGGCCTTCGCACTCGAAAGACCTGCTTCTAAAAATTAAACTCTCCCTTAATGCACTATTTTAAAATGTTTCTATATTGTGTTAAGAAAAGTTTCTTTCTCACACTTCAAGAATAAATATTTATCTTATTGAATCGCCACCAGCGGTCAAAAGAATTAGTTTTTTCAATTTTTCTACACCTTAATATTAATACGACAAAAGACATAAAAAATCCTTCTTTTTTAAAATAAAATTATTTTCCTCTAATTCTTTGTCAATCTCCGTATAATAGGTAAATATTCTCCTACCCTCTACTGGAATTTTTCCACTACCCTAGTGGAAATTCTCCACACCCCCTAGTGGAATTATTCCACACTAACAGCAACAAGTAAGAACAGTAACAAATAGAACAGCAACAACATTAGGGTGTAATTTTTCCCTGCTGCTGTTGCTGCTGCTCCTAAATTTTTCAAAATATTTTTTATCAGAGGGCTGTATTTTCACCTCTTTTTTGTATCTATATAAGTAGAGGGGGCAATTTTTTTAAATTATTTTCCTTCAATAGGTTACTTTTTTATCTCTTTTTTGTATCTACATAAGTAGAGGGGTAAATATTTCTCTTATTATCCTCTCTCCCCGAAAACTATTCAAAGGAAGGTAAAAACTATGGAAATAAAAATACCGGCTAGTAAAACCAATTCTTATACTACCATCCAGGACTACTTTTTTGTGCACTGGGTAAGTACCATCGGTCTTGGCCCAGCCATGCTCTATCTTCAGCTCTTAAGTTACTGTCATAAAGGAAAAGACATTGCCTGGCCTTCCATTCAAACTCTAAATAAAAGAATGGGCACTACCACCAAGACCTTAATTAAATACCGCAATACTCTATTAGAATATGGTCTAATCAAAAAAATAGTAAAACAAATATCTTCCTCCGGAGGATATGACCATAATCTTTATCAAATAGTCCTTTTAGATAAAGAAAATGTTCTTTATCCCCCGAAAGAAAAACTACCGGAAGAAAAAGAAGAAATCATCTCTGGAATATCAGAAGAATTTCCTTATTCCAATCAGGATAATCCCAATAAAATAGTTCCTGATAATAAAAAATCTCTAAAGACAGAAAGGATAAAAGAAGAATTGGAAAAACTAAATATGGATAAAAAATCAATTTATAAAACAATCTTAAATTATTCTTTGGAGGATATTGAGGAAAAATTAGACCTTCTCCGGATAAAGAGGAATGTAATAAATCCTGCCGGCTGGCTGACTGCTGCCTTAAAAGCTAATTATCTTAATCCTGAATCATCTAAAGAAGAAAATGATGAGGAAGAAAAAATAATGGAGACAGAAGAAATAGAATCGGAAAGTAAAATAGTAAAACTAAATAAATTAGCTCTTAAAAAGAAAGAAAAAGAGGAAAAGGACAGATTATTCATGGAAGAAAGTATGAAATGGATCGAACAGAATCTGGTTCAGAGATTTGAAATGTAATATATGTATCAGGGAACGGTTCTTTTTCATATTTCAAGTATAATATTTACCTTGTTGAATCGCCATCAAAGAGCAAAAAACTAATCTTTTACAATTTTTCTGCACTTTAATATTAATACGACAAAAGGTTTAAAAACCCTTCTTTTTTGTAAAAAATACTTCAAGATAAAAAATTTAAGAAAGTATTGATGGGAAGAAAAAATATTCAGAACCCCATCATTTGGCCGATAGCTAAGCTGAAAAATGATTATCAGGAAGGGGGTTCTGCACTATTGCTGTTAATATAAAAAAATTACAAGAGAAGAGAAAATAAGAAGAATTCGAAAACCCAGACTTACCAGAACCTTTGTAAAAAGTTATCGAATTATTAAGTTAGTATACATGACCCTATTTTTTAATAATCTTTCTAATTATACTTCCATTATGAATAGGCTAAAAATTACTTACATTTTCTGCAAATATATTAATATTGAATATTTTATCAAAATGATTAAGTAAATTTAAAAATCGCACTTTGCCTTGAGTTGTAAGCCAATAATTTCCATCTGTAATCCAATAAAATATAAAATTTCTAAATTTCTTCTTAATATAATTATTCAAATCTATATATTCATTTTGATTTATTCCAATCTTTGTACCCTCAGTAGAATAGAAATTTATTTCGAATAAGTATTTAGGTTTACTATCATCGAAAATAATTAAATCAAACTTTTTAAGCTTGTTATCTTTAATTTTAATAATTTTATCAATATAACGTTCTGTACAAAATATTTTACTATTTTTTATCGCAGGATCATTGATTTGTTCTTGTAAGTCATGTTTTAATGTTTTTATACCAGCATTATTTAACAAATAATCAATATTTTTATAACCATTACTTTCTAATATTTTCCCAATCTTAATCTTGGGATAATTTCCATGAAGACTTTTAGTATCAAGTGGTATTCTTTTATTTCTTAGATATTTTTCAATATTTATTGTATCAAGGGTCTCATTTAACTTTAAATTATTCAATAAATAATTAGAAAATCTTATAGAAAAATCTTCAAATTCACTTTTTTTAATACGTGCCTCTAGTATGTCAAAATCATTAAGAATCATATTTATATATTTTGAAACTGTAAGTTTAAAGACCGCAATTAAATATTTCTTATCATATTGATTTGTATGACTAATAAAGTTATTATATTCTAATTTTTGATTTATTGTTTTTAAGTATATTTTTCTGAATTCAAGATCATGCTTGAGGTTTAGAATCATATATTCATATATGGCAGCAATGTTTAAAGAATTAAGTTTAACGACATCAAATACAAAATGAATAAGTTGAGCATTTGTAAATCTTAATAGTTGAAAGATATTTTGAAAGATAATAAAGCTACGTGGATAATTTTTTACATACTCAGATAAATCATTTATATTCCATTGACTTTTTGATTTTAATAAAGATATTTCTTGCCTTAATTCTTCTAATGGAATATCCGCATATTTAAATTCATCCTGAATAAACTCTAAGAAAGAGACTTTAGAGGCAAAATCCATATAAACTTCTCCTGGATTTGGCATTTATTTCTCCCCCTTTATGACCTTATAAATAAGTATATACTGATGGGTTATTTTTAAATGATCTTTTGAATTCTGATTATCGAAATTTACTCCATTTTGTCCTTCTTTAGTAACCATTATAATTTCTTTAAGGTGTAAATTATCTTGTGTAAATGTATCAATTATTTTTTTCGCCAATGGTTCTATATATCCATCTACTCTAATATCTTGCGTCTGGATTGCTATAAATCCATTATTATTTATTGTGCCTAATTCTCGATCTACAATCTCTTTTATTTTTTGTAAATAGAGTTTAATATTCGACTTCGAATTATCATTCAAAGATGGTGATTTAATAAAAAGCAATCTTCTATTTTTTTGTTCTTTTTTTATAATTCCCTTACTCTCATACTTAGACTGAGAATTTAAAAATATTGTTGAATATTCGTTTCCATCTGAGTATCTATCTATTATATTTTTATTTAAATGCTTTTCAAAATCTTTCTCTGGCAAAACCCACACTGTTGTTGTTTCAAGTCCATCTAATTTTCGTTTTTGTGGTGGCCTACCTAAAGAGGGGAAAATCAACTCGTAGTCTACTTCTTTTTCTTCTACACTCAAAGCAGAAGGTTTAGGTTTTTCAAAAATTGGTAAATATTCATGAGCTAAAAGAAGGAAATTATACTTAATACTATTGGTATACCAAAATCCTGTTGTTTTGCAATTATGTTGTCTTTTTATAACAAGTTCTCTTAATTTAAAACCTGCCTCTAAATAAATATTTATAAGTTTAAAACCTAATGGTATTATATGTTTTTTTCTTCGGGTATCTCCTATTAAGATAGCACATTGTCTTCCTGGTTTTAATACTCTCAAACTTTCTTTCGCAACTTTTTTCATCTCTTTTGAAAATTCATCAATATCGAAAAATGATAAATCGCCCTCTTTAGAATCTGTATAATGAATGATATTTGCATAGGGAGGATGAGCACAGATTAAATCTACTGAGTTATCTTTCAAAGATGACAAATCTCTTGCGTCACCAACTAACAATTCAGGTTCGTACATTTGAGTATGATTTTTCTCAAATGTTAGTTGCCCTGATTCAGTATTAAAACTTACATTTTCTTTTGCCAATTCAATAGCTTTATCATTAATATCAAGTGCTATGCATCTTCTATTTAATAATTTACATTCTACAGCAGTTGTACCTGCTCCACAAAAGTAATCTAAAACTAATTCACCCGGATTTGAATATTTGAGTATTACATTTCTAGGAATATAAGGTGCCCAGTTTCCACGGTATTCTCCGCTATGAGTTGCCCAATTTCCTCTTTGCTTAAAACTCCAAACGGTAGATTGTTCTTCTTTGAAATCTTTTGGATAAAAAGTTTTTATTTTTTTCGAAATATTTAGAGAGCTAATATTGAGACCGCGTGATTGAGTGATGAGTTTCTCAATATATCTAAACGTAACTCCATATTTTTGACCAATTTCTATGTCAGGTGTTCCTTTTTCTTTTTCTTGTAATATTATTTCTTTAAGTTCTTTTTCAGTTTTTAAATTTATTTTTTGATTATTCATATTATCTTTCACTTTATAAAATTAAAGAGGATTTGGACTTCCAATACCTTAAATCCCGAAACAAATCAGACTAATCAAATTGGTTATATTAAATAAAAGCTGCCTTTGATCACTAAATACTGATTATATCATAACTGTATTATCTGGGCTACTAATTTTAATTTTGAAAACTATTTTATAAAAATTTT
>JAHIPR010000280.1 GCA_018903015.1 bacterium | reverse complement strand
CAAAGAACCGGTGTTGGTTTCCGGAACTGACGGAGTAGGAACTAAATTAAAGATTGCCTTTGCTCTAAATAAACATGATAGTGTAGGAATAGATTTGGTGGCAATGTGTGTGAATGATATTGTTACCTGTGGGGCAAAACCATTATTTTTTCTGGATTATATCTCCATTGGTGAACTGTCAGAAAAAGTGACTATTGAGCTTATAAAGGGGATTACCGAGGGGTGTAAAATGGCCAACTGTGCCTTGTTGGGGGGAGAAACTGCGGAAATGCCCGGATTTTATCCGGAAGATGAATATGATTTAGCCGGTTTTGCTGTAGGAATAGTAGAAAAAAGTAAAATAATAGATGGCAGAGAAATTAGAGAAGGAGATTCGGTTATAGGCATTGTTTCTAATGGATTACACAGTAATGGTTTTTCTTTAGTCAGGAAAGTTTTGTTAGAAGATAAAAAATATGAACTTGAAGAGAAATTAACTGTCTTAAAAAAAACTTTGGGAGAAGAATTGCTTCGGCCAACCAGGATTTATGTAAAGCCAGTTTTATATCTACTCGAGAGGTATAAGGTTTTAGGAATAGCTCATATTACCGGAGGAGGGTTATTGGAGAATATTCCTCGCATTTTACCTGAAGGAGTTTCAGTCCAGATAAATAAAAACAGTTGGCCCAAACCTTTTATTTTTTCTTTAATTAAAAAAGAAGGAAAAATTTCTGATAGAGAAATGTATCGTACCTTTAATATGGGCATTGGGATGGTCCTGATAGTTAGGCCAGACAAAGTTAAAGAAATAATTAAAGAATTTAAACAGATGAATTTCCCTTCTTATCTTATTGGTCGAGTAGTAAAAAGGGAAACAAAAGTGCCTGGCACTTTTGTTTCCCTTTTTGAAGGAGAAAGAGTTAATGATTAATATCGGAGTCTTGGCTTCAGGGAGAGGGACTAATTTGCAAGCAATAATCGAGGCTATAGAAGAAGGTAAAATTGAGGGAGAAATTAAAGTTGTGATTAGCGATAATCCAGATGCTTATGCCCTAAAAAGAGCCCAACAATATAATATCGATACTCGGTATATTAATTTTAAGGAATTTAAAAACAGAGAAGATTACGATAAGGAGATAATCAAAACCCTGGAAGAGAAAAAAATTGACCTGGTTGTCCTAGCTGGGTACATGAGAATTTTAAGCCCTCATTTTATAAGAACCTACAAAAATAAGGTAATAAATATTCATCCTGCCTTACTCCCTTCTTTCCCGGGGTTACATGCCCAGAAACAAGCTATAGAACATGGAGTAAAGGTTTCTGGCTGTACTGTCCACTTTGTTGATGAGGGAGTGGATTCGGGTCCTATTATTTTACAAAAGGCAGTAGAAGTGAGTGATGATGATACTGAGGAATCTTTGGCAGAGAAAATCTTAAAAGAAGAACACCAAATTTTTTCTCAGGCAATTCAGTTATTTTCTGAAGGTAGATTGATTATTAAAGGAAAAAGAGTCTTTATTAAATAATCACAATTTCTATAAGAGAGGTAGAACGAGAATGAAAGTATTAGTCATTGGCAGCGGAGGAAGAGAGCATACTCTGGTGTGGAAAATTACTCAAAGTCCGAAAGTTTCTCAAATTTATTGTGCTCCGGGTAATGCGGGAATTTCTCAGTTAATCAAGTGTATAGATATTGATGCAGACAATATAGAGAAATTAGCTGATTTTGCTAAAAAGGAAAAAGTTGATTTAGCAGTAGTAGGACCGGAATTACCTTTATCTCGGGGAATTGTAAATGAATTTAGTAAACAGGGCTTAAGGATATTCGGTCCGAGCAAAGAGGCTACTGAGATTGAATCAAGTAAAGTCTTTTCCAAGTATTTAATGAAAAAGTATAACATCCCTACAGCTAATTATGAGGTCTTTAAAAATATTGAAGAGGCATTTGATTATATAAAAAAACAAACTTTTCCTTTGGTAATAAAGGCAGATGGATTGGCTGCCGGCAAAGGAGTATTTATTGTAAAAAATTTGGTTGAAGCCAGAGATGCTTTAGATACCTTGATGGAGGAAAAAAAATTTGGAGAAGCAGGCATGCAGGTGATAGTAGAGGAATTTTTAGAGGGGGAAGAAGTATCAATTTTAGCATTTTGTGATGGCAAGACCATTATGCCCATGGCTTCCTCCCAGGATCATAAAAAGATATTTGATAATAACCAGGGACCTAATACCGGAGGGATGGGAGCTTATTCTCCCGTACCTTTTTATACTACTGAGATTAAAGAAAAGGTTT
>JAHIPR010000279.1 GCA_018903015.1 bacterium | reverse complement strand
TTAAAACTTCCAGAGTAAAAGCCTCCACAATATTTTTTATCACTCCTGCTTTAATAGTCTGTTCTGGGTCTGCCAATATCTTTATCCGGGTATCTTCTCCTGTCATTATGGCCTGAGAAAATCCCTCTCCGATAATAACACCGGCAGCAATCTTCCCTTTATTTACTTCATTTATTATCTCTTCCTCACTTTCCATAAACTGTATCTTTATCATATCCTTTAGCTGCTCAGAACTGAATACTTCCTCTAATAAAATCTTGGAAAACTCTCCTCCGTCTTCATCAAGCACTGCAATATCTATAATAAATGGTGTACTGGTCCATAAAGGTTGAAAGACCATTCCCAGCACCAGAATTAAGACCAAAGGCATAACCAATAACATAATAAAAGCAGACGGGTCTCTCGCTCTTATTTTTACATCTTTAAGTCCAATAAGAAAAATCTTTTTCATCTCAATCCCTCAATTCCTTTCCGGTAAGATAAAGGAAGAGGCTTTCCAGGTTTGGTTCTTTCACTTCCACTGATTTAATCCTGACACCATCATTACCCAATACTTCTATTATTTTAGGTAAAACTTTCCTTCCCTGCAGAGTTAATATTTCAATGGCTCCATCTGCAATTTTCACTTCCTCTGTCTCCGAAATTTTCTTAATGACTTCTACAAGACTCAGTTGCACCTCATCAATAGTAGTAATCTTTAAAGAATCCATCTTCCCCGCTAAAAGCCTCAATTCATTTTGCGTCCCCTGGGCAATAATCTTCCCCAAATCCATTACTGCCACCCGGTCACATAAAAATTCTACTTCTTCCATATAATGACTGGTATAGAGGATGGTAAGACCGCCCTTATTCAGTTCTTTTAATGATTCCAGAATATTTGTCCTTGATTGAGGGTCAACCCCCACGGTCGGTTCATCCAAGATGAGAATTTTTGGGGAAGGAAGAAGTCCTACAGCAATATTTGCCCTTCTCTTCATCCCACCAGAATATTTATTAATTCTATCATTGCTTCTTTCGGTTAGCCCCACCACCTGCAAGACCTCATCTACTTTCTCTTTCAATCTCGTTCCGCTCAATCCATACATCTCTCCCCAGAAAAAGAGATTTTCCTTGGCTGATAGGGTGGGATAGAGGGCAATATCCTGAGGGACAACCCCAATTCTTTTCTTCACCTCAATAGGTTCTTTGATTATGGATTTTTCCTCGATATGAGCATCACCCGAAGTAGGAGAAATCAAGCAAGAAAGCATAGATATGGTAGTAGTCTTGCCTGCACCATTAGGACCCAAAAGTCCAAAAACTTCTCCCTTTTTAATCTCAAAACTTATCCCATCTACTGCCTTTCTCGCATCATAGATTTTAGTAAGTTTCTTTACCTCAACAATATTCATAATATCTTCTCCTATGATTTTTTAATCAGATTTATATACTCTTTGGCTATTTAGACTTTTACTATAAATTTAATTCTATCCGGCCACTCTATTTTAAAGTTTGCAATCCTGATATATTTTTTTTACTATTTATTAATTTATATTCTATACTATCTTCTGAAAATCCTTCTTTTTTCTAAAATAAAATTATTTTTCTCCAATTCTTTGTCAATCTCCGTATGATGAGGTAAATATTCTTCTATCCCCTACTGAAATTTTTCCACTACCCTAATGGAAATTCTCCACTCCCCTAGTGGAATTTTTCCACACTAACAACAACAAATAATAACAGTAACAAATAGAACAGCAACAACATTAGAGTATAATTTTTACCCTGCTGCTGTTGCTGCTGCTTCTAAAATTTTTCAAATTTTTTTTCCACTCTTTTGCGTTTTCACCTCTTTTTTGTATCTATATAAGTAGAGAGGGAATATTTTATGTCATTGCGAGCCCTGATTTATCAGAGCGTGGCAATCTCATAAAAACTATTCAAAGAAAGGTAAAAACTATGGAAAGAAAAATACCAATTAAAAAAACTAATCCATATACCACTATCCAGGACTACTTCTTAGCCCACTGGGTGAGTACCATCGGCCTTGGCCCAGCTATGCTTTATCTCCAGCTCTTAAGCTATTGCCATAAAGGTAAAGACACCGCCTGGCCTTCCATTCAAACTTTAAATAAAAGAATGGGCACTACCACTAAGACTTTAATTAAATACCGCAATATTCTAATAGAATATGGTCTAATCAAAAAAGTAGTAAAACAAAAATCTTCCTCCGGAGGATATGACCATAATCTTTATCAGATAATTTTATTAGATAAAGAAAATATTCTTTATCCTCCTAAAGAAAAATTACCGGAAGAAACTGAAAAAATTATCTCCGGGGTAGCAGAAGAATCTCCTTCCCCAAAACAAAATAACCCTAAAAGAATAAATGTTGATGATGAAAAATCTTTAAAGAAAGAGGGGGTAAAAGAAGAATTGAAAAAATTAAATCTGGATATAAAATCGATTGATAAAATAATTTTAAATTATTCCTTAGAGGATATTGAGGAGAAATTAGACCTTCTCCAGATAAAGAGAAATGTAGTAAATCCTGCCGGCTGGCTAATTACTGCCCTACAAGCTAATTATCTTAATCCGGAATTATATAGAGAAGAAAATGATGAGGAAGAAAAAATAATGGAAACAGAAGAAATACAACCAGAAAACAAAATATTAAAACCAGAAAAAATAATGCCCCCAAAGAAAGTAAAAGAAGAAAAGAAAAGATTATCCCGAGAAGAAGAATTAGAATGGATCAGAAAGATAAGATACAATATTTTAAAGAGAAAATAATATTATTTATCTTCAATAGTACATCCGAGCTCTTTAAGCTTCTCTTTAGCTCTTATTAAATCTTTTTCTTTAACCAAAATGTGATCGGTAGAGTAAGCAGAAATAGCAAATATTGGTATTTTTTCATCCGCAAGTACTTTAGAAACTTTTGCCAGGAATCCAACTAACCCAAAGGGTAAAACCATATCAAATGTTAATATTTTCCAATCTTTTTCAATTTCTATTACATTTTTT